>JALNYO010000011.1 GCA_023229765.1 Syntrophales bacterium
TATCGTTAGTCAGCGCCGCGATATGGATAAAGCCCAAGCCCTTTCGCTCCAGTGCTTCGCAAAGCAGCCGCACCACGTCGCGGCCCTCCACGCCAGCGTCAGTGAAGCCCTTTGTCCAGCCGATCAGTTCCCCCGAAACGATGGATAACTGCACCACCGGGAAAGAAAAGGTAAAGGCCAGATCGTGAAGATGGCGCGTGCTTGTTTCATGTTTTTGGAAGAAGGTTTTTACACAGTCGGCAATGAAATCAAACAGCGCCTTTCCCTCGCCTTCCATGAGAGCCTGGGGAATGACAAACCGTTCGGTCGCGCCCAGGGAGGCGCTTCTGTTGCCATTGAGCCCCACCGCCAGTACCCGGAGGTTGGTGCCGCCCAGATCAAGGGCAAGAAAGTCCCCCTTTTCCGCTCCGGTTGGCCGGCTCACAAAGGCGGGAATCATCTTGAGCGAGCTTTGTTCCCCCGCCAAACCCCGCTCCATCTCCCGGTGAAAATGGCCAATCAACTCCCGGATATCCGGAAGGTTGACTCGGAAGTCGTCCGCCAGGCTGGTCAGAAAGCGTTCAGTCTCAGTGGCAAGGAGTTTTTTTGTTAGCTTCGAATTTCTCATGAAATCAGCCCAGCCGTTATTCCGGCGGAATCCGGAAAACGAAGTTTAATGTTAATGGCTTGGACGTCAAGGACTGGAAGTTGGCCCTTGCCGGGATGAATATCTATTTTATTCCGCTGATGTTGTGGAAGGATCGCAAATTACTGCTGGGGTTGAGGTTGAATTTGCTCTATAAATTGATGTTCGCGATCTTTCCCATAGAGTTCATGATATTTTCCGTAAGGCATAGTATTGAGTGCCATATAATTTGCAGTGCGGGCGTGCGGGACATAGTCCGCCATAGCCGAGTTGACGGCCGCAACGACAGCTTTCACAAGAAGACCAGCTACGCCGCCGGGATTGCCGCCGGAAAGATCAACCACCACCGTGCCGGTATATCGCCAGAGGACGACATTGGACTTGGTTGATTTCAGCTCACAATCAATCGAGATGGTCAGGTTGGCCGCAAGAACCATGTAAGCAAGATTCCATTTCTTGATGGTGGTAAACAGAACCGCGTCCGCGCCGAAGTATTCCCGAAACTTCTGTAGAGGAACATCCTTTATCAATTCGGAGTCATAAATGCCTTCCATCTTGAGCAGCTCGGTTGTAATCTCGTAGGGAAAAACATAATATCCCCGGAAGGAAAGGGGCTCCTGAATAGTTGTAGCGTAATAATCCTTCGCTTCCGCCGCCGTGGACTCGTTCATGGGCGGCAGTATCAAAATTGAGGCCGGCGCCTCCTGATATAAAAGGGGAAATTTACCCCCTTTCGTGACCATTTTGGGGGCGCAGGCACTCAAAGAAACGCCCAGCAAAATCACAATTATCAGCAATAAGAATCTGTTTTTATTGATAATCATGCGACTGTCCATTATTTCTCCTGTTTATCGGGTGGGCCTGGCGCGACTTCCGGGTTTTTCCCCTGCTCGGAAGGAGCGGGCTTGGCTTTGTCGGCAAGTTTAACGGCGTTCTCCAACCGATCCATAAGGATTGCGGATTCAGGATATAGCTGCTTTTCCATGTTGAAATTTTGAATCGCCAGATCTTTTTTGTTTTGACGGAAATAGATGTAGCCCAGCTCCGCATGCACACCGGGGGGAATCCGCAAATTGTTCTTCCCCGATTCTGCGATAATGTTTTCAAGGGCTTGCTGATGCCCAAGGCTGGTCTGCTCGGAGGGATGTTTCTTGGACTGGTAAAGGGTATTGGAATAGTCTCCCCAGTAGTACATTTTTTGAGGAGTTGCGCACCCCAGAAGAAAGATCGCCGATAAAACGATGAATGCAAGTTTTAAATGATTCATGGTATTGGAATTTCCTTTGTTGCTCCATCGGCAATGATCACGACCCGATTGACGACTTCACTTCCCGCTTTCGTTACAATTATTGTGTGCTTCCCGGGGGCAATCTGGAAAAGGATGGTCTTGGCCGCTTCCCCCGTTTTCTGGAGTTCTGCGTCGATATTCAGGGTTATGGCGCCATCTATAACGGCCACAGCGCCCTCGATATTTCCTATAAAAGTGACATAGCTTCGCGGAGTCGGCTGGACAACGCCTTCGTAATATCCGCAACTAACGAGCGCAAGCAAAAGCAAACAGGAAAGAACCAGCTTTCGTGCCATGATCAATCGCCCTCCTTCGCTTCACCTATGAATAACATTTTGAAATCATTTTCATTTTTATAATCGGCAAGATTGCCATCGCCTTCAATAACCAGGGCCAGAGAAAGCTCATTTTCCGGCGTATCGCCCAGCGTGGCAGTTACTTTAATCTTTGCAAGTTTCGTTGCCGGCAGCGAAACCTCCATGTTTGTCTGGGGGTTCTTTACCTTCCGCCCTTCCCGATAAACCTGAAAAACGTCTCCCTCTTTGATGTTCTGCGACTTGCCGCCGGAAATGATCAGTTGCTTGCCCTCCTGCCCGAGGATGTATCCCCGCCAGGGTTTATCTAAGAGTTTCTCAATGATATTGGATGCCAAATTCGTAATCGCCGATTCCAGCGCTTTGTCATTTAACGTGGAGTCATAGCCGGCCCGGCCGCCAACGCCGAAAATCGTTCCGGCCTCGGCAAAGGCCGTTCCTTCGCCGTCCTCCGAGTAAATAATCAGACCAGTGGCAACTTCAATCATGCGCACATGCACCTTGGCAAAGGCCGTCTGCCTTTTTGTTCTGCTGAAGATGCCAACCTCGCCCGTATCTTTTCTGCCGAACTCCGTCACCGAGCCCACGATAATGTAATCAGCCATATTCCGGAGGGGAGCGGCGCTCCCTATGGCCAATTCCTTCTGAATTTTATCCAAATCGGCTCGTTCCAGAATGATGAATTTTTCGGTCTGCAATAATTTATTGGAGAGAATATCAACGGCCTGTTTTCCGATGCGATCCTTTTGATCATCAAGGAAGAAGCTCTGTCCGTATTTGGTCTCATTGGTGAAGCGGGCCACGGCGATTTTTCTCTTCAACCCTTTTCTTGCTGCTAAGTTCTGCGGCGTTTGGGTTTTACTGACTTGAGGCGCGGCATCAACCAGTCTGACGTCCGGTTTATCGATAGTCGCGCAGGCAGTTAGCAAGAAAAAAAAGGATAGGAAGCAGCTTGAGAAATATTGCTTTTTCATGGTCCCCCTCCCCCAAGATTATCAATGAATATGGATTGTTAGTTTTTTAGCAGCGGGGCCTTCCCCGCAACCGCAATTAAAAAAATTGGGTCATTTTGTCAAGAAAAATTTTTAATCACGCTGTAAATAGTTACCGATGGCTTGAGAAGCCTTCTACCATAACTAAGTATAAGCATACCAATGGCTTAAGGCCTCGCTCCCGTTAACCATTGCAGAATATAGATCACGTCATCCAGCCCCAGACGGTTGTCGCCGTTGGCGTCGCCGGGAAAATAATCAGGTGAAGATACAGCCATTTGCGGTATCGTCACGGGCAGATTCTGCACGGATAATGTGATATCCTTCGTTAGCGTCACCATATCCGGCGCAGAAATGACCAGTTTGTAGTCAGCGAACGGGACATTGGGCAGGATGAAGTTGCCGGTATAATCCGTCTGGGTCGAATAGGCGGTACCGAGGAGGGCTACGGTGGCATTCTGGACGGCAAGATTGCTGGAGCCAGCGATGTTCACGGAAACCCGTCCGGAAATCGTGCCGGTATCCGGCGGCGATGAGGGGGTGGCGCTTACTTCGGCAGAGTAGGCAGAGCCAGGACCAGCTCCCGAAAAGTAGGTCTGCACCCTGAAATAATAGCTTTGCCCGTTGGTCAAACCTGTGGCGGTATAACTCGGTCCGGATGGATATCCGCTACCGGATACGGCCGTCCCGCCGAGAGCGGTTGCAACGGCTACATAGTAGGCGGTGGCGCCCGCAACGGGATCCCATGTCACCGTTACCTGGGTATTTCCGGCGACAGCGGCAACGTTGGTCGGCGCCGATGTCTTCTTCACTGCCGGAGTGTTGCTGACTTCACCGGACCATCCCCCGGTCCCGTCGGCATTAACCGCCGCCACGGCATAATAGTACAATGTTCCATTGACGAGCCCCGTATCCGTAAAGAGCGTCCCCGTCGAAGTGGCAACGGGAGCAGCCGACCACGCGCTTCCCTCTGTCCTTCTGTAAACTTTATAGCTCGCCGCGCCGCTCACCGCGGTCCAAGTCAGGCTCAACTGGTTATTCCCGGAGGTTATGGCCAAGCCGGTCGGCGCCAGAGGAAGCTTCGTCAACGGTGTGGCGCTGACTTCGGCAGCATAGGCAGAGGCGGGACCATTTCCCGATGAATAGGTCGACACCCGGAAATAATAAATCCGCTCGTTGATCAAGCCCGTGATTTTGCAGCTCGATCCATAGCATGAATAGCTGTTCAATATTTTGGGCCCGCCCGGCGACTCTGCAACGATCACGTCATAACCGGTGGCTCCGAATACGGGTTTCCAAGTCACCGTCGCCTGGGTGCTTCCGGCAACAACGGCAACATTGGTTGGAGCCAATGTCTTCTTCGCCGAGGGCGCAGGTGTGTAATAGTCTACACTGTACGTTGCCCCGGTTCCTCCGGCATTGACCGCCGCCACGGCATAATAATAGTACAATGTTCCATTGACGAGCCCCGTATCCGTAAAGAGCGTCCCCGTCACAGTCGCGAAGAGGGCAGGCGGCCCTGCGCTCCCCTTTGTCCTTCGGTAAATATTATAGCCCGTGGCGCCGCTCACCGCAGGCCAGGTCAGGCTCAACTGGGTATTGCCGGCAACCCAGTTCAGGCTGGTCGGAGCCAGAGGAAGCGTTGACAAGGGTGTGGCACTGAACTCCGCAGATGCGGCTCCCAAAAAATTGGTGGTCTGCACCCTGAAATAGTAGAGTTGATCATTGGTCAAGCCGGAGAATTGACAACTCGTTCCGTAGGATTAGTAGCATCCGCTGCCCTTCCCGCCCGAAGACAGCGACGCGGTCGCCGAATAGTAATAGGCGCCGACAACGGGCACCCAGGTCACCGTCGCCTGGGTGTTGCCGACCATGACGTCCGCAATCTCCGGCGCCGGCAGTTGAAGTTCTGGTGTTACCGCTACTTCATTGGAACGGGCGATGGTGGCGTTGGCATTGTGGGTATCCACCACGTAGTAATAGGTTGTCCCGTTTTCAAGGTTGCTGTCGCTGTAGGATGTGCCTGAAATCGGGTTGCTTTCATAGGGAGGATCGGGATCGTCCTTTGTCGTACTCCTGAGAACCGTATAGGATTGGGCGCCAATAGCCCCTTCCCAGACGATATTGGCAAAATGGTCAGCGGCTTGATGCAAGGAAAGAAGGGCGGCATGGGGTTTTTCTGTCGCAGATACCGGGGCGCTTGCCTGCGCCGAGAAAGCGCCTGCACCCTGGGCGTTCGCTGCTGCGACCACATAATAGTAGGTGGTTCCATTTGCGAGATCCGTATCCTCGTATGCGGTTGTGTTGGGTTGCGCCACTAAAGTATAAGGCCCGCCATCCTTTACTCCGCGATAGACGGCATAGGCAGTAGCGCCTTCGGAAGGGCTCCAGGAGAGGTCTGCCCAGGTGCTGCCGGGGCTGGCGCTAAAATTTGTCGGCGCCGCCGGCAGCAGCGCCGAGGGTGTCGCGCCCACTTCCTCGGAATAGGCGCCCAAATTCGTGCTCGTAATCGAGATCATGGTCTGGATGACATAAAAGTACTGGACGACGTTGGACAACCCTTTGTCGGTAAAACTCGGCCCGGTCGCGACCGGCGTAAGCAACGTATAAGGCCCCCCTGGGGATGTTCCGCGCAGCACCTGATAGGAGACGGCCGAGGTTACGGGATTCCAGGTCAGCGAAACCTCGCCGTTGCCGGGCAGGGCGGTTACGCCGTCCGGCGCCTTGAGCACCGTCGTTCCGGGCGTAACATCAATCGGGGCCGAATAGGGGCTCTGACCGTTGGCGTTCAGCGCCGTTACAACGTAGTAATAGCGAGTGCCATTGGAAAGGCTCCTGTTCATATAACCCGTGCCCTGGGTCTGGGCGACAAAGCTGTACGGCCCCCCGCTGACGGCCCCCCGGTAGAGGACATAATCCGTTACCCCGGAAACCGCCGTCCAGTTCAGGCTGGCCTCGCCGTTTCCAGCAATGGCCGTAAGTCCAGCCGGAGCTGCGGGAACCGCTCCCTGAGCAGGCAGGCTTAATGAAAGGAAAATGAGGGGGAAAATAAAAAACGCCGTCGTAATTTTTTTAAAACCTTTTGCATCCATGTCTTTCTCTCTCCATAGGTGTTTTCAGTAACATGCGGGTCGCCTGTCCTGAAAAACAGGGACGCGCTTGCGGACGTTTTCTACGGAGGAGGGAGCGATATCGGCGATAAGCAGTTCCTCTTTCGTTTTAGAGCCTTCGACAATGATTTCTCCCCGCGGATCGACCGCCAGGGAATGGCCGAAGAAGACGTTGTCCGGATCTCTGCCAACCCGGTTAACGGCGATAACGAAGACCTGATTCTCGATCGCCCGGGCGATGTTCAGTATCCGCCAGTGATTCCCCCGGACTGACGGCCATTCGGCGCAAACGAATAGAATCCGGGCGCCCTGCAGGGCCAGAGCGCGCGACAATTCGGGAAAGCGCAGGTCATAGCAGATGATCAGTCCCGCCGTTGTCGAAGCTATCGGAAAGACGCACCTTTCGTTGCCCGGAGACAGATAGAGGTCCTCGTCCATCAGGCCGATCAGATGAATCTTGCGGTATCTGCCGACTATCCGGCCGTCTTTTCCGATCGCGCATGCGGTATTGTAAATCTTGCCTTCGCACAGCTCCGGAATGGACCCGGCGATGATAGCCACGTTGTTTTCCCGGGCTATCCGACAGAGCATTTCTATCGTCTTGCCCGCCAACGACTCGGCCATGTTTGCAATTTTATTAAGTTTGTATCCGGTCGTCCATAATTCCGGAAAGACGAACAGCTCCGCGTTCCGGGCCAGTCCCTCAGCGATAAAGGCGCGGGCCTTCGCATGATTGGTCTCAATGTCGCCATAGGCAACATCCATCTGCACAAGGGCAACTCTCACTGCAAACTCACCATTTAAGCGGAAAGGAAATGCTTCCTGATTCGGTAAAATTTATAGCCGCTGCCCGGAAAGCAAGTAGGAGACATGGTTTTGTCGTTTTGCTCGTTGGCCACGGGGCATCGGTTATTTTGCTTTTTTTACTGTAGATATGCCGAGTAAACTGTACGCCCCGCAATAATTAAACAGCCCGGTCAGCAGGGGAATAAGGCCGACAGCTCCCCACCAGCTCTTATAAAGAAAGCCGATCACAATAATCACCACTCCCAAAATAATTCTGATCCATTTATCAATCCCGCCCACATTTGCTTTCATAACTGCCTCCTTTTCCGAGATTATATTGCCCGCGGGCGCCGCCGGAAAGCGGTGAACCGCCCGTCGGGAAGAAACGCCGCGCCGCTGGGAAGTCTTCCGGGAAGCGCGTCGCCGATATCATTATTCCTTTGAGGTAATTGCAAAACCATTTGTCATTCCCGAATGTCGCTATCGGGAATATGGTTTTTCAGGCAGTTAGAACCAGATTATGAACATTAAACTTCGTTTTCCCGCTCAGAATCGTTGCGGGAATGACAAGAATGGGGAGTTTTGCAATTGCCTCCTTTGCCTGATTTTCTTTTATACAGTTGCTGGTGATAATACAATCAGAAAAATTTGCCTGAAATTGCGTGCATAAATTCGCTGTTTATGATGGGCTGCCCGTCTGACAACCCATCCTCCGGACGCGACAAAGCGCGTCCCCCCAAATTGTATGAACATTAAGCTTCGCTTTCAGCCTTCTTTACCACGGGAGAAAGCATGAAGCCTGTTGCTTTCCCGCGGATGGCTGTGGTAGAGAACAGGCGTTAGTAAAATCTAACGAACGCGTTATCGGCAACTCCGACATCCGCCCAAAGTGAAAAATGCACTCATTTATCCTGAATGAAATCTTGGTCATAATCCTCCTCTCCGTCGTCGTGCTTTATCTGTGTCATCGCCTGCGTCTGCCGCTCATCGTCGGCTTCCTGTTGACCGGGGTGATTGCCGGGCCGCACGGCTTCGGGCTGGTCCGGGAGATAGCGGCGGTCAAGACGCTTGCCGAAATCGGCGTGGTGTTGCTGATGTTTACGATTGGCATGGAATTTTCACTGCGGAGCCTTTTGCGGATCAGAAAAACCGTCCTGCTCGGGGGGTCGCTGCAGCTTGCCCTGACGATTCTGGCCGGTTTCGGAGTGGCAAGATTTTTCGGCTTCGCTGCCAAAGAGGCGATTTTTGCCGGGTTTCTCCTTTCCCTGAGCAGCACGGCAATCGTCCTGAAAACCCTCCAGGATCGCGCTGAGATGGAATCCCCGCACGGCAACACGGCGCTGGGCATCCTTATCTTCCAGGATATGGCGGCGATTCCGATGATGCTGCTGGTTCCGCTGCTGGCAGGTTCTTTTCAGGGCGGTGGCGCGCCGCTGCTGCTTTTGGCAAAGGCCGTCGGGATTGTCCTGCTCGTCCCGGTCATGTCCAAATGGGTCGCGCCCCGGATATTTTTCAGCATCGCCAAGACCAAAAGCCGAGAACTCTTTCTGATCACCACGATCGCTCTGTTCATGGCGGTAGCCTGGCTGACCTACACGGCGGGGCTCTCGCTCGCGCTGGGCTCTTTTCTCGCGGGGCTGATAATCTCCGAATCGGAGTACAGCCATCAGGCGCTGGGCGATATCCTGCCCTTTCGCGACGTCTTCACCAGCTTCTTTTTCGTCTCGATCGGCATGCTGCTCGACGTCGGCTTTTTCCTGAGGCATCCCGTTTCGTTGACGCTGGCGGCGTTCGCCATTTTGGCAATAAAAGCTACTACTGCGAGCATTGCGGCGTTCTTTTCCGGCCTGCCGCTGCGAACCGCCCTGGTCGCGGGCATGGCGCTTGCCCAAGTCGGAGAATTTTCCTTTATCCTGTCAGAAACGGGCGTGCCCTTTGGCCTCGTTGCCGGCGATATCTACCAGGCGTTCTTGGCGGTTTCGATACTGACGATGATGGCGACCCCCTCCCTGATCGCCCTGGCGCCTGCCGTGGCCCGTGCCATAGTTAAACAGCCGCTGCCCCGCCGCCTGAAACAGGGAATGGCCCCCAAAAAACAGGAGGCGCCGTCCAAGCTGGAAAATCACCTGCTCATCGTCGGGTTTGGCCTGAACGGAAAAAACCTCGCCCGCGCCGCCCGAATTGCCGGCATTCCGTATATGATTCTGGAAATGAACCCCGCCTTTGTCCGCAGTGAAAAGGCGAAGGGGGAACCGATTTATTTTGGAGACGCAACGCAGGAGGCAATCCTGCTGCACGCAAATATCCGGCAGGCCCGCAGCCTGGTCGTGGTTATCAACGACCGGGCTGCGGTGCGAAGAGTCACCGAGCTCGCCCGCCGCCTGAATCCGGAAATGTACATTCTGGTACGAACAAGATATATATCTGAAATCAATGATCTTTTGAAAATAGGGGCCAATGAAGTGATCCCCGAAGAGTTTGAAACCTCCGTCGAAATCTTCAGCCGGGTGCTCACCAAATATTTTGTCCCTAAGGATGACATTGAAAAACTGATCACGGAGATTCGTGCGGACGGATATGAAATGCTCCGTTCCCTTTCCCACAACGCCCAGCCGTCCTGCACGATGGACGGCTGCCTGCCGGATTTGGAGATATCCTCATTCCGGATCGCGGAAGGCGCCTCCATCATCGGGCAAACCCTTCAGGAAACGGCACTGCGGAAAAAATACGGCGTGACGCTGCTGGTCGTCAACCGTTCTTCCCAGATAATCTCCAATCCTTCCGCTGACTTTGAATTCGCCGCGGGCGATGTCCTCTTTCTGGTCGGAGAAGCAAAAAAGATTCAGGAAATAAGGGAAGCATTAAACAGTTGAAAGAGAACCAGTGAGGGGATAGCCGGTTTGCCGCCTCAATATTCTTGACAGACAAAATAAAGTCTGCCTATACGAACCTCCCTCGTCTTGCGTGGGGGTTTTACACCATAACAATGACTTATAGAGGAGGAATTGATGAAAAGCGCTATCGTTACGCTGCTTTGCTTAGGCTGCCTGATTGGTGTTTTTGCCGGACAGGGTGAAGCCCAGACCGTGATCAACATTGCCACGGTCACCAACCCGGCCTTTGTCCACAACTATGCGGCGAAGTGGTTTGAGGAAGAATTGGAGAAGGCCCTTCCTGGCAAGTACAAGGTTGTGCTCCACCACTCCGGGGCGCTGGGCTCTGAAACCCAGGTACTTCAGCAGATCCAATTGGGCACTACGCAAATGTCTGTCTGCACGACCGGGCCAGTCGAGACTTTTGTTCCCGAAATCAAGGCCCTGGAGATGCCCTTTGTGTTTACATCCTATCAGGCCGCCGATAGCGCCTTGGACGGGCCAATCGGCAAGTACCTCACCGGACGGTTTGAAAAGGCGGGGTTTTTCCCGCTGCATTTTCTCGACAATGGCTTTCGCAATGTCACCAATTCCCGACGTCCGGTCAAAACACCCGCTGATTTGAAAGGGTTGAAAATCCGCACGATGGAATCGCCGACCCATCTGGCCATCTGGAGGGCGATCGGTGCAAACCCGACTCCGATGGCCTGGCCGATCTTTACAGCCTTGCAGCAGGGAGTCATTGACGGACAGGAAAATCCCATTGCCGTTATCCACGCCGCCAAGCTGATCGAAGCCGGGCAGAAATATCTGACTATTACCCGCCATGTTTATTCGGCGTTGGTGTTTGTTGCGAACAAAAATTTTATGGACAGTCTGCCGGCGGCTGACCGGAAAATCGTGATGGCCGCCGCCCGCACGGCAAGCCTGAAGGGGCGTGCCTTTATCCGCGAAAATGAGGCCAAGCAGTTGGCCGAACTGAAGGCGGCAGGAATGCAGGTCGAGGAGAAACCGGATATCGCGGCCTTCCGCAAGGCAACGGCGCCGGTAATCGATGCAACGACCGGCGAGACGAAAAAACTGATCCAGGAAATACGTAAAATTTAAAAGTAGTTGAATATATAAATGGGTATTGCCGACTTCATAAATGTAACCAGCCGTGCGCTCAACAGGGCAGTCGAAAGGGTGCTGATGCTGCTCGGCGTTGCCATCGGGATGATTCTTTTTTGCCAGGTATTTTTTCGCTACCTGGGCGCCTCGCTGGGTTGGTCGGAGGAGGTAAGCCGGCATTTGCTGGTCGCCATTACCTTTTTGGGGGGGACATCTGCCTATAAACACTCTAATTTCATTGGTCTTTCCGGGATAGGTGGGCTGCTGGGAACGAAACTCCAGGGATTCATTGCCGGGGCGCTCCAGGCGCTGACGCTTACATGCTTCGGCGTCATCGCCTGGTTCGGCATCGCCTGCACACTTAATGCAAGCGCGCAGACCACATCCTCCCTGCAGATTCCGATGTCCATACCGTTTGCCGTCATTCCCCTTGCCGCAATAATCCTGGTAATCCATGTGCTGGCAGATATGACCAACCCCGCCCGGCGGAGTCTCCCATGATCGTTGCGCTGCTCTTTGCCCTGCTTTTTTTTCTCATCCTCATTGGGTTGCCGATAGCTCTGTCGATCGGAATTCCGGCGATCGCCATAATGCTGACGCCGGGGGTATTCCCTCAAGGCGTCACTACCTCGGCGTTGGGACAAACCATTATCCAGTTGCTCTTCTCTGGGGTGGATTCCTTTGATCTTCTGGCGATCCCGCTGTTTATGATGGCCGGCGCCATCATGGAAAAAGGCGGCATTTCAAGGCAACTGATTGATTTTTCCGATAGCCTTGTTGGGTGGGTTCCAGGCGGGCTTGCGTGCGCCTGCATTGTCGCCTCCATGTTTTTTGCGGGAATTTCCGGTTCCGCGGCTGCCGATACGGCGGCTATCGGCGCAGTTATTATCCCGGCAATGATCAAGCAGGGCTACCCCCCCGCGCTTGCCGGCGCAGTGGTCGCTGCGGGCGGTTCCATCGGGGTGATCATCCCCCCATCCATTCCGATGGTTATCTACGGTTTTCTGACCAATGAGTCGATTGCCAAACTCTTTGCCGGCGGTCTGATCGTGGGAATACTGTTCGGTCTGTCGTTCATGGCGGTGATAATCTGGCTCTCCCTGAGACACAACTACGGGACTTGGCGGCCCTTTTCCATCCGCGGGGTCTGGAAAAGCTTCAGAGAGGCCAAATGGGCACTGGGGGCGCCGGTAATTGTGCTCGGGGGAATACTCACCGGCGTCGTCACCGTTACTGAAGCGGCAGCGCTTGCCTTGTTCTATGCCCTGCTTGTCAGCCTGGCTTTCAATCGGGAGATAAAATGGCGGGATTTGCCGCCGCTGATTGTGCGCTCTCAGATCACGGCGGCGACAATCCTCTTTATCATTTCCATGGCCAGGGTCTTCACGTGGCTTGTCGCTATGCAGCAGACAAGCCAACATCTCGGAGCCGCAATCCTTGGTATGGGTCTGCCGCCGTGGGGGGTGCTAATACTGGTAATGGCAGGGCTGCTTCTGGTAGGGTGCGTCGTGGAAACGACGGCAGCGCTGATCCTGCTGGTTCCTGTCCTTGCCCCTCTCATGACGCAGATGGGGATCGACCCTGTACAATTCGGGGTACTGGTGGTGATAAATCTGGCAATAGGAATGCTTACCCCGCCGGTAGGAATTTGTCTTTTTGTAAGCTGCGGGATCTCCGGAGTTTCCCTGGGGGACATCTCGCGGGCGGCAGCGCCCTTTATATTTGCCGCCTTAACGGTGCTGCTGATTGCCAGTGCGTGGCCCCCCCTGACTGTCTGGCTGCCCTCACTGCTTTACAGGTAGAGGGAAACTTTATTTCTTTCCTTGTAAAACCTCGATGAAGGCCTCGATCCGCGTTTCCACCTGGCTCTCGGAAAAATTCCGCTCATCCACCATGTCCGCCTCAATCATCAAGGTGGGAATACCCATTTTCTCGCCTACGATCCGCTGGATATCGTACTGGCCGAAGGAGTAGGGCTTGCAGCTCCGGTTGGAATGCATGACGATTCCATCCACATTGTATTTTTCGGCCATCGCGATTACCTGCTCCGCCATCTGATCAACGCCGATATTCAGATATATCCGGCTGTAGCCTTCGGCCATTGTATCAATAAAATCGTCTTCTTTTATATACTTCATCGAGCCGCACCAAGCGGTGGTGTAGGTATCTGCGACCAGACACGCGCCGGCAGAGGCGAATTTTTCAGAAAGCCATTTCATCCGGTACCAGATCGGGAGGTTATCCCAGAGGAGGCGGTATTGTTCGTCGGCTACCGCGCCGATCTGCTGCGCTACGCGCTCCTGCATCTCCTCAAGCAGGATTTTGTAGTAATCTACCGTCTGCCTTGTTCCCCGAAGCGTTACGATCAGGGCCAGATGAAAAAAGGCGTCAAAGGCGCTCAGAGGCGACGGACGATTCACCGCCGTATCGAGCACGGCCTGCCAGAGGCGCTGCCCCTCCAGTGAGAGCTTTCCCACCTCCCGCATCCGGTCGTAATTGAATTTTTTCGCGGTCGCATTTTCCAAAAACTCTATATATTCAAGTATCTGACGTTTTACATATTTCTTTGCCTCTGCGGAGAAGCCGACATGGGTAAAGGGGGTATCGAGGATAAACAGCGGAATATTGAAATAGCGGGCCTGCACCTCATACCACTTCAGAACAGTGCCGCAGATGTTGTTGCAGCAAACCAGCATATCCGGCTTGGGCAGTCCGCCGATCGGCCCGCCATTGACCGGGGCGCAACCGATATCGGAACGGGCGTAGGAACACAGATCGCTTGAATAGCCCATCTCCTCCGCCTTCCGGCAGAGATCAACGCCCATCTTACTGGCCCCGATCATCGCCCCGTGGTTCTCCGGATAAACCGGAATGATGTCCATCGCGATCAGCGGCTCCACCGGGCCGCCGCTTGTGATCCAGGCGACCTTTTTGCCGGTCTGTCCGGCGGTTTTCGCGTCGATGTAGTAGGAGGTCATGATCTCCTTCATCTTCGCCGCCGCCTTGATCTTTCTTCTCTCTTTGCCCTCGTCTTTCTCCGCCACTTCGTCTCTCCCGCTAAATCATTTCGATGAACGCCTCAATCCTTGTTTGCAACTGCCCGCCCGCCTGAAGTGGGTCATCCACCTCGACCATCAAACTGGGAATGCCTGCTTTTTCCAATACTTGTTGCAGATAAGGATAATCGAAGGCATGGGGATCGCAGAATTTCAGAAAAAAGAAAATCACCCCCTGCGCCCGTTTTTCCAAAACCATCTCCACCAGACGCTCCCCCCGATCGGCTATTCCCGCATGCTTTGCCGGGCAGACAATTCTCTTCAGGTACCTGTCGGCGATCGCCATGAGCGGGTCCGGATTGTCCTCATCGACAAGACCGTTAAAATAGCGGAACCCGGTACAGAGGTCGTCGCCTGCAACAGCGCCGCCGGCTTCCTCAATGATATTGTATATATCCGGATAATTGCATACGCCCCCTTCCAGAAAAATCCGCTTTGGCGGGGGGGCGCCAGCGTCGGGGGCCTCACGGCTGCCAGAGGATAGTTGAACCACGGTACCCTCAACAAGGTCCGCGAGCCGTGCCTTGTCCATCATCATCGCCGCACGGTTAAGTATATATAATTCTTCTCCATTTATAATGGAAGGATTCTCATTGATCAGTTCGTAGATTCGGGTGAACGCCTTGCGGATCCGGTTCATAGCGCTGATCGCTTTACGCAGGTCATTATCTGCAATCTCCACCCCGAGTTTTGCCCCCAAATCCTCCCTAAAGGTTTGCAAAACATCCCGGAAATATCTGCGGGCGCTTTCGGTATTCAGTTTCGCCGGCAGAATCAGATCCAAATGAAAAACACCGCCCCTGTTGATCCGGCAGATATCCGAGAGCCGCTGCATCGTATCGCAAGTATGCGCAAAAACAATCCCTTCCAAAAAATCGAGCCTTTCGGACAGTGCGTCTTCCAGCACTCCCCTGGCCAGAGAACAGCAATAGGACTGAAGATGAGCGTCGGCCAGGCGCGACTTCTGACCGGAGCCGAAAAGACGAAACGGGTGCGCCCCGGCGGCAATTATTATCTCTTCCGGCGTATATGAACATAAAGTGCCGACAATCTTCTTTTCAGCTTTCAGTTTTTCGGCATAACCATATGGGTCTTTTGCAATAAGGGGAAGCTCTTCGCTTAGCTTCATCAATGCCTCCTTCAGAGCCTATTAACATTGCGCCGCGTTGCGGCTCGTTCATTGGTTGTTGACATTGCACCGGCTATCTTTACATTTTTGTAAGAATTTCAACGCCCTGTTCGGTAACAAGCACGGTATGCTCAAACTGGGCGCTCAGACTGCCGTCTTTTGTCGTCACCGTCCAGCCGTCTTCCCGGGAGGTGACAACCTCGTAAGATTTCCCCATATTGATCATCGGTTCGACAGTAAAGGTCATCCCCGGCCGCAGCCGCACCGCATCTTCCTTGGTGTAGTGATGATGCACATAGGGCTCTTCGTGAAAATCCCTGCCAATGCCATGACCGCCATAATCGCGGACGATGCTGTAGCCGAACTTGGAGATATATTTTTCAATCGCCCGGCCGACCTCGTAGAGAAACTTCCCTGGCTTGATCTCGTCTATTCCCCGATACATGGCATTCTCCGTGCGGGAAACAAGATTCTTCGCCTCTTCCCCCCCGTCGCCGACCACATAGGTTCGTGAAGAGTCCCCGAAATAGCCGTCGAGAATGACGGTAACATCGACATTAACGATATCCCCGTTCTTAAGTATCTCTTTTTCAGAGGGAATTCCATGACATACCACATTGTTGACTGAGGTGCAGATGCTCTTCGGAAAACCGTGATAATTCAGCGGCGCGGAAATCGCCCCGTGTTTTTGCGTATATTCCTCGCAAAGGTCATTCAGAAATAACGTGTTTACTCCATCTTTAATAAATGATTCTATATACTTGAGAATCTGGGCGGTCAGTTTCCCGGCCTTCCGCATTTTTTCGATTTCATCCCTGTTTTTAAGAATAATCATAAGCCCGCTCTTTATCCGATCGTTGAAAATGCATGCAAGTTGCTGTTTATTATGTATTTTACGTAAAATAAAGCCAGGACTGTTGCAACCCCCAGTCCCGCCGTTTTTGTAAACCATTTCCCGGAATATTAGTCAAGCCGTTTTAGCGGGCGGCAAGATCGGCAAGAAGGTCTTGATTGCGTGGCTGTTTTTTGATTGACAGACAATTTCAATTTACCTATAGTCGGCCGCGAAGGGGCTTTAATTGTCAAGAAACATTCCCGCTTAATGCTCAATCATCCGGCTGCCATGAAAAACCGTCAGAAACAGCAGGCTCCGCATCAAATATCGCATCTGTTTGCCGACTCCCGGCTCGTCGTCCATTTGTCGGGGGAATTTGGGCTCAAAAACCTGTCTGTCTTTTCCGGTGAGATAAACAATCTGCTGGAAGGTACAGATGAAATTCAGGAAATAGAATTCGATTTTTCCCGCGTTTCTTATTTTGACAGCGCTGCCGCGCTGGCAATTTTAACTATTCGGAAAGATTCCGCGACAAGGGGCGTCAATGTCCGACTGGTCAATTTCCATGAGAAAATAGAGAGGATTTTCGGCGTAATTGACCATAGCGTCTTGACTACCCCCCCCCTGAAGACAAGGGATAAAAGCGAAGGAATGATCACCCTGATCGGTGAAAATATTCTCGAATTAGTTCAGGATATCCAAGATTTCATTACCTTTTTTGGAGCATTGCTGGTTGCCGTGACTAATGCCGCTTTTCATCCCCGCTCCGTGCGCGCCAAAGACGTCCTGTTTTATATGACGCAGGCCGGCGTCAACGGTCTGCCGATTGTCGGTTTGATCAACCTGCTGATCGGGCTCATCATTGCTTTCATGTCTTTCCTGCAACTGCGTCTGTTCGGCGCCAATGTTTACGTTCCGGCGCTTGTCAGTTTCGCAATGGTAAAGGAGCTGGGGCCGATCATGACGGCAATCCTGGTGGCTGGTCGTTCCGGCTCCGCGTTTGCCGCCGAAATCGGGACAATGGTCGTCAATGAAGAGGTGGACGCCCTGAAAACAATGGGTTTCGATCCAGTGGCATTCCTGGCCGTTCCAAAAGTTTTCGCCTTGATGATCGTGGTTCCCATCCTGACCCTGTATGCCGATCTTTTCGGCATCATCGGCGGCTTGACCGTCGGCGTCATCGGCCTTGACATGTCGTTTAATACGTATATTACACAATCACTGAATGCCGTCGGCGTTTTTGACGTCGTCACCAGCCTGATCAAGGCGGCGGTTTTCGCGGCGCTGATTGCCGGGATAGGCTGTCAGCGGGGGTTTCTGGCCCGTTCCGGCGCGCAGGATGTCGGCAAGTCCACAACCTCCGCGGTCGTTGCCGCCATCTTTATGATTGTGGTCACTGATTCGTTTTTTGCCATTGTGCTGTACTATCTAAGATAATTGTTTGCGGAAGGAGCCGCCTTGCTCTCTACGGAAAACAGCTCAATAATTACGGTGGAAAATCTGACCGCCCGGTTCGGCGACAACGTCGTCTTTTCCGACATCGGCTTTCAGATAAAACACGGTGAAGTGCTTATTATTGCAGGAGAAAGCGGTTGCGGCAAATCCACGCTGCTGAAAATAATGATCGGACTGCACAGGCCCGCTTCGGGAAGGATTCTTTTTCGAGGCGCCGACATCAGGGGCGCGGATGAAAAGGAATTAAATCTCTACCGGCGCAATATAGGCGTCCTTTTCCAGTCTTCCGCCCTGTTCAGCTCAATGACAATCAGCGAAAACATCGCCCTTCCTCTCAGGGAATACACCGAACTTGATTCGGCGACCATTGACCAGTTGGTCCGAATGAAGCTGGGGATGGTAAATCTGGCAGGCTACGAAAACCATTATCCGGCGGAACTCTCGGGCGGGATGAAAAAACGCGCCGGCATTGCCAGGGCCATGGCGCTGGATCCGACCGTGCTCTTTTTTGACGAACTGTCGGCGGGCCTGGACCCGGTTACCGCTGCCGAACTCGATGATTTGATTATTAAAACCAATGAAGCGCTGGGTACGACAATGGTTATCGTCACCCACGAATTGGAATCCATCTTCAAAATTTCCCACCGCATCATCATGCTGAGCAAGGCGGCGGGAGGCATCATCGCGGAGGGAAGCCCTGCCGAAATGAAAGCTCACTCAACAGACCCCCGGGTCCGTAATTTCTTTTGGAGACGGGCCTCGGAAGCGGCGATTCAGGAAGGTTCTTATGGCCAGTAACAAAACAAAATTCATCACCGGGCTTTTCGTTTTGAGCGGTTTATTGCTCGGCGCAATTGCCATCATCTGGCTCGGCGCGTCGGATATATTCCTGAAGGGTGCGCTTTATAATGTCTATTTTGACGAATCGGTGCAAGGGCTGCAGGTGGATTCGACCGTCAAATACCGGGGTGTGGAAATCGGCAAGGTGGAAAGCATAAAAGTCGCACCCGACAACAAGCTGATCGAAGTCGTCATGAAGATTGATTTATCCAGCGATTTACAGAAAAACACCTATGCCCAGTTGCGGACGGCGGGCATTACCGGCATCGTCTTTATTGAACTGGATCGGATCAGTCCGGATATCGTGGTTGACTTCCGGGATGTTCCCTTCAGTTCCAACTATCCCGTCATTCCGTCGCGCCGTTCCGAAACCAGTCGCTTGCTGTCCGATGCCAACACCATCCTGAAAAACGTCAAAGCCATTGACTTTAAAGGTGTATCTGAGCAAATAAAGAATTCCGCCCGCTCCCTTGAGGTTTTCATGACAGACAGGCGTCTGACCAGAATAATCGCCAATCTGGAATCCGCCTCCCTCAACCTTGACCGCTCCGCAGCCGGGATAAAAGAAAAAATTGACACATTCGAGACGGAGAGCGTCCGGAAGGATATCGCCGCCACCCTTGCTGAGACACACGTTCTGATCAAAAGCACCCGGCAGGAAATCTCCGCCACCCTTGCCGAGACGCGTGGGCTGATTATAAGTGCCCGGCAGGAGATCGAGGCAATGCAGCTTCCCCGGCAGGCGGCAAAAGCGGGGGAGGTGATCGAGGCGCTCGATAAAAGTTCCAGGTCGGTCGCCCTGAAACTGCAGGATTCGGCGGAAAACCTGCGGACCGCCTCCGAATCCTTGAAGAACCTCGCGGAGAGTCTGAAAAACAACCCATCGGAACTGATTTTCAGCCGCCCGGCGCCGCCGCGAAAACCGCTGGAATAAAGGAGGAGATGCAATGGAGCAATACTTGCCGTTTCGCAAACGCCGGCCCCATATTATGAACACGAAGCTTTGCTTTATGAACACTAAGCTTCGCTTTTTCCGGGGATGTTTCCTGCTTTTGGCCTCCCTGTACATTGCCGGATGCGTCGGCGCCGGCAAGCCGCCGTTGCCGATAGACCGGTATCTGATCGCTTATCCTGCGCCTGTCTTTGAAAAACTCCCCCGGATTGAAGATACGTTCAGGGTGGATCGCTTCGCCATTGCCAATGCGTACAACAGCGAGGCGATGATTTTCCGCAGTGACAACGTCAAGTTTGATTCCTTGAATTATAACAGGTGGGCGGTGAACCCGGCCGACATGGTAACAGACAACCTGTTGCGCGACTTGCAGGAAAGCGGTCTTTTCCGCGCCGTGTTTTCACGATACGCGCTGGATGAAGGCCGTTATGTCCTGCAGGGGGGAATTCAGGAGTTTTTCCTCCGGATGGATAAAACCGGCAATGCCGCTGTTATCAAACTGGAAATTACGCTCAAGGATATAACGCAGCGGGAGGCGACCAGGAGAATTCTGTTTCAGAAAAAATATCAGGAGGAAGAACTGCCGGCGAACCAGACGCCGGAAGGCTATGCCAGGGCAATCAGCCGCGCCATGGAGAGACTTTCCCGAAAAATCATCGGCGATATTTATAAAACCCTTGCGCCTGCTCCGGCAGGCACGAGATAAAGGTTTTGGGGCTTTCGGCGACCACCCCGGACGTGGCGGCCCCCTGAAAAAGAAACAATTATAAATCAGCAATTTATGCACGAATTTTCAGATGAAATAATTACCGAAAAGTAATCCTCCGAAAACGTAAAACCCGTTGACACAAGATTCAATTTTTCGTATCGTTCCCAGAATAAAAAAACCGGCAGTTATGTATGCCCGCTATAACATCACGTAATTGAGCACTTGAAAAACGCATCATCTGTCATTGCGAGCAAAGCGAAGCAATCTCTTAAAGGGAGAAGAAAATGTCAAAAATATTTGAAAAAATAGGCATAAATAAGATGATCATTGAAAATCGCTTTGTCCGCTCCGCGACCTGGGAAGGATTGGCGGAAAAGGATGGCAGCGTCACACCGGCCCTGATCGACCGTTTGGTTGCCCTGGCCCGGGGAGGCGTTGGTCTGATCATCACCGGCTATGCGTTTATCCATAAAAACGGCCAGAGCGGGCCGTGGCAGCTCGGCGTTGACCGGGACGAACTGCTGCCCGGTTTGACCAGACTGGCGGCAGCGGTTCATGAAAACAACGGCCGGATAGTTCTGCAATTGGCCCACGGAGGCTTCTTTGCGATGAAAAAGCTGACGGGAGAGGCGCCCCTCGCCCCCTCCCTCCTTCCCGAAATGGCCAAATCGCCCCGCCGCGAAATGACCATTCCGGATATCCGGGAATTGGTCGGCGTCTTTGCCGCAGCGGCCGGAAGGGCAAAAGCCGCCGGTTTCGACGGGGTGCAGATCCATGCCGCCCACGGCTATCTGCTGAGTCAGTTCCTCTCGCCAGCTTTTAACCGGCGTACCGATGAATACGGGGGAAGTATTGAAAATCGCGCCCGTTTTCTTGTCGAAGCGCTCCGCGCGATCCGGTTGTCCGTCGGCCCCGACTACCCGGTGCTGGTCAAGATGAACTGCCGTGATTTCATCGAAGATGGCCTTATCCTCGAAGATTCGCTGGCGGTCGCCTCCCTGCTTGTCAAGGAAGGAATCGATGCAATCGAACTGAGCGGCGGTTTTCTGAACGGCGGAAAGCTCAGCCCCAGCAGAATGGGGATCAATGCGGAGGAAAAGGAGGCATACTTCCAAGGGGAGGCGAAGGCTTTCAAGGCAAATATCTCCGTTCCCCTGATCCTCATCGGCGGAACCCGCTCGTTCGGGGTCGCCGAAAGGCTGGTTGCCGAAGGCATCGCCGATTGCGTCTCGCTCTGCCGCCCGCTTATTCGCGAGCCGGACCTGATAAACCGCTGGAAATCCGGGAACTTTGCAAGAGCCGCGTGCATCTCGTGCAACCGCTGCTTCGGCCCGGGGCTGACCGGCCAGGGGATTTATTGCGTGGATGAGAAGAGGCCGGCCTGATTGCCGCGCTTTGCTCACAATGACAAATTGATGTTTTTCGACTTCTTACGAAGCGAAGAAGGATAGGAGCTATTGTGTATATTTTTGACCGTGATCTTGTTATGGAAAATAGCGAAAAATGCGCTTATGAAGGGATTGTCAGCCGAAACTGGTCTATCAATGGAAATCCCAATGGCGGCTATCTGATGGCCTTTCTGGCCTCGGCCATGCAAAAACAAAGTGATAAAAAATGGCCGGTAATTGTCACCGCCAACTTTCTCACTAAATGCGAGGCGGGGCAGAAGTCCGGAGTAACGGTGGAGGCAATTTCTGCGGGGAAACAGTTGAACCGATATCAGGCCAGCCTGACTCAAAATGGCATTGAAATAACCCGCTGCTGGGCGACGTTTATGGATGAAGTCAACTGTGACAAGAGTGCCAACAGGTATGAAAAAGAAGCCCCGTTAATGCCCGTGCGGGAAGAGTGCGTCTGTTTACCGCTAATTCCGGAATTTACGCTGTTCGAACACATGGATGTTCTGCTGACGCCTTCGTGCGCCGGATGGCTCAAAGGGAATTTATCGCCAATATCTGAGCAGAAGGGCTGGATAAAATTTAAGGATGACAGGCCCTGTGATGCCCTGTCGCTTCTTTTGACAGCCGATTCATTTCCGCCGCCCATTCTCGCCAGCCAAGGTGTGGTGGCATGGGTTCCTACCATCGAATACTCGGTCAGCGTCAGAGATCTCCCGGATACACCGTGGATCAAAGCGATCTTCCGCTCACACTACATGACCTGCGACATTATTGAAGAAGATGGTGAAATCTGGGATGAAAATGGAAAGCTTCTGGCAATATCGCGCCAGATTGCCCAGTTCAGAAGATAAAGACTTCAACATAGCCAGAGATCTTCTCCGTGGCTTCCAATTTGAGCCGATGGAAGGACGGGCAATAGCCTTACAATTCACCCGACGCTCGTTCCTCGCGCCGGTGATCTTTGCGTTAGCCAGGGGGGTGAAAAAACATGCTGACCGGATAGAATATCCGACGGCAAGATGATTTTTCACACCATGAAGAGCAAAAAATTGATAATAATCCATATCTTCTATTGTAGAAGGGCGTATGCTGGAATCAAGAAGGGACATATCATCCTTTTTTGCCAAAAATCGCCGCAAACGGATTATTGAACGGTACCTTTTCCTCCCGTTTTTCCCGCGGCGGTTTTTTATCGCCATTTTTATCGTGGGCAAAGTGCGGACGGGACTTCTGCTCGTCTCTTCTTTCGTTATTTTCCGTTTTTTGCCGGGGCGTCCCTCCTGCGTTATCGGCTTCCTTTCCCTTGCGCACGAAGGGTTTCCCCGTAAGAGCAGCATCGCCGTCTTTGCGCCGCGCCGCGTCCCCCGCGTTAGCGCCCTCCTTCGTATTTCGCCCGGACGGCTTTCCGGAAACGGCGGCATCCGGTTTTTTTCGCTCAGGCCGATTTTTCGCGGCGGCTTCGGGATTTTTCTTCAGGGTCAGCGAAATGCGTTTGCGCTCCAGATCGACCGCAAGGACGGCAACCTCAAGCATCTGGCCTACTTTCAACACCGTTGACGGATCTTTTACAAACCGGTCGGCAAGCTGGCTGGTGTGAATCAGACCGTCCTGATGAACGCCGATATCGACAAACGCGCCGAAGGCGGTAAGATTCGTCACGATCCCAGGCAGCTTCATCCCCGGCACAAGGTTTTCCATCTTCTCGATCCCCTCGGCAAAATGAAACTCTTCGCGTTTAGTGCGGGGATCGCGGCCCGGTTTCGCGAGTTCCAGCATGATGTCGTTCAATGTCGGGAGGCCGATATCGTCGGAAACATACAGATTTACATCTATTTTTTGCCGCAGCGCTTCGTCGCGCATCAAATCGCTCACCGCGCAGTCCAGATCGGCCGCCATTTTTTCGACAACGGAATAGCTTTCCGGATGGACGGCGCTGGCATCAAGCGGGTTTTCGCCGTCGCGAATCCTCAAAAATCCGGCCGCCTGGACAAAGGCCTTCGCGCCGAGCCGAGGAACATCCAGCAGGGACTGCCGGAAGGAAAAAGGGCCGTGTTCGTCGCGCCAGGCAACGATATTTGCCGCGAGCGCCGGGCCCAGCCCCGACACATAGCCCAACAAGGCGGCGGAGGCCGTATTCAATTCCACCCCGACGGCGTTGACGCAGCTCATCACGGTATCGTCGAGGCTCCTTTTGAGCTCCGCCTGATCGACGTCATGCTGATACTGGCCCACCCCGATCGCCTTCGCGTCGATCTTCACCAGTTCCGCAAGCGGATCGGCCAGTCTGCGCCCGATCGAAACCGCTCCCCGCACCGTAACATCCTCGTTGGGGAATTCCTCCCGGGCGATTTTGGAGGCGGAATAGACGGAGGCGCCGCTTTCATTCACCATAAAAATTTGAATCGTGTCGGGCAGGTTCAGCTCCCGCAGGAATGTCTCCGTTTCCCGGCCCGCCGTGCCGTTGCCGATGGCAATCGCCTCGATGCGGAAGCGCCGGCAAAGGGATTGCACCGTCTCGCTGGAAACTTTTCGCATGTTTTCCGAGAGGTGGGGCAAGATGACGTCGTGATGCAGCAGCTTCCCCTGGGCGTCGAGGCAGACGACCTTACAGCCGGTGCGAAAGCCGGGATCGATCGCCAGCATCCGCTTTTGGCCGAGCGGCGGGGCAAGCAGAAGCTGACGAAGATTATCGGCAAAAACACGGATTGCCTCCGCATCCGCCCGTTTTTTGGTGACGGTGCGAAGCTCTGTTTCCATAGCATTCGCCAAAAGGCGACGGTAGCTGTCTTCAACCGCCAGACGCACCTGCTCGGACGCGGCCCCCGCCCCGGTCACAAACATGGCAACAAGCAGCGCAATCGCCTCCGCCTCCGGCGGGGTGACGCGCATCGTCAAAAACCCCTCCTTTTCCCCGCGCCGCATCGCAAGAATCCGGTGCGACGGCGCCTTCGCCGCCGACTCCTCCCAGTCGAAATAGTCCCGGTAACGGTTCCCTTCTGTCTCCTTGCCCCCGATGACCCGTGACTGGAAAACGGCTTTCTCCGTAAAATACGCCCGTATCCGCGCCCGCGCCTTTTCGTCTTCATTAACCATCTCGGCGATGATGTCCCGCGCCCCCGCCAGGGCCTCTTCCCCAGTTGTGACCCCTTTTCCCGGATCAACATAGGGCGCCGCTTCCGCAAGCGGGTCGCAATCACCCTGGGCAAAGATAAGTTCGGCGAGCGGCGCCAGCCCCTTTTCCCGGGCGACCATCGCCCGCGTCCGCCTTTTGGGACGAAACGGCAGGTAGATATCCTCAAGGACGGAGAGGGTTTCCGCCGCGGCAATGCGGGCTGACAGATCGTCGGTCAGGAGTTCCCGCTCGGCCAGCGACTTGAGAACTGCCCCGCGTCTTTTCTCCAGTTCGGCAAGCTGTTCGAGCCGGTCGCGGATGTCGGCAATCTGCACCTCGTCGAGGGCGCCAGTCGCCTCCTTGCGGTAACGGGCAATAAACGGAACCGTTGCCCCTTCTGCAAGCAGTTTAGCGGTGGCCGCCACCTGGCTTTGCTGAATATTCAGCTCGGCTGCCACTTTCGGGTAGTGGGTTTCAGGAACGTCAGGATTAATGTCAATCTGCTGGGAAGCGCTATTTTGAGCTGTCTCCGTCATATCTGCAATCCCTTTCTCTGGATATCATTGACGGGCCTCATATCATAAAAACATCTATTTGCGAAAGGGTTCGTAAAAAATCTCAACGCCAATGGTTTTGTCCAAAATCCAGAGATTGTCGTCCCTCGATTTTAACGCAAAAAAGGGCCGGTCCGTTGGAACCTGCCCTTTTCCTCTTAATGACTGGTAAACGTTTTTCTTTATTTTTTTACCGACAGAGGCACGAACCCAATCTTTTGCACAAGTTTCTGTCCTTCGGCGCTGCGGACGAAGTTGATGTATGAGGCCGTTTCACCCTGGGGCTTACCGCTTGTGTACATGTAAAGGGCGCGGGCAACCGGATACTCCTTGGATATTGCAGTCTTCGCGGACGCCTCTATGCCGTTTACCTTCAGCGCCTTCACCGATTTGTCTATATAGCCCAAACCGATATAGCCGATCGCGTATTTGTTTTTGGAGATGGCCTGGACAATGGCGCCGTTCGAAGCCTGAAGCTGGGCGCGGGGGGAAACCCTCGCCTTCTTCAGCACGAGTTCGGCCCAGGTCTCGAAAGTCCCGGAGCTGCTGTCGCGGGAAACAACGACAATTGCAAGATCATCGCCGCCGACCTCTTTCCAGTTGGTGATCTTTCCCTGATAAATCTGGCTAAGCTGGTCAGTGCTAAGGTTGCCAACCTTGTTCTTTGGGTTTACGACCGGAACAATCGCGTCGATGGCAACAATGTTCTGATAAGCCTCGATCCCTTTCGCCCGTCCCAGATCAATCTCCTTCTTTTTTACCTCGCGGGACATGGTGGCGATATCCGCCGTTTTGTCGATCAGCGCCTTGATTCCCTCCCCGGAACCGCCCCCGGAAAGAGAGATGCTGCTCCCCGGATTTTTTTTCATGAACGCCTCGAGCGTCGTCTGGGCGATCGGAAGCACCGTAGTGGAACCCTTTATCACAATTTTTTCCGCAAACGCCGCCCCGGCGCTCGCCGTCAGAATCGCCGCCGCAACCGCCAACTGCTTTATGAACATTTTCATAATTTTCCTCCTATATTATTTAAGTTGGGGCGAATATAGCTTTATTGTATTACAGGATGATGACGTCAGAATGAAGATTGCGTGAAAAAATTTAAAGACCTGCCGGCAATTCTTGCTGCCTCGTCAATCAGGAAAGGTCATTTTATAATAACTTCTTACGCAATTTGTTGACGTCGAGAATCATGATCTTTTTTTCGGCTATTTCGATCAGCCCCTGCTCGCGGAGGTTGCGCAGCTCTTTGTTGACGCTTTCCCGGGACGCTCCGATCATCCCCGCGATGGTCGTCTGAGTGATGTTCAGCCGAATAACGCCGCCCTCTACTTCCTGAGAGCCGTTATTGCCGACAATTTCCAATAGCTTCTTCACAAGCCGGGAGGAAACATTCAGGAAAAAGATATCTTCGAGGAAATCGTCCGCCTTGCGCAGGCGCTTCGAGAGTGTCGAAAGTATTGTTTTTACAGCTCTCTCGTTATTGGCAACACAGGAGAAAAAATCCTCTCTGGTCAGAAAGTAGAGGGAAGTATCCTCGGCGGCGATAGCGTCGGCGGAACGCGGCAGGCCATCGAGCAAGGCCATCTCGCCGCAGAAATCACCGGCGGCAAGAACAGCCAGGATGACCTCGTCTCCATCTATCGACTGGCGCACAATCTTTACCTTTCCGGAGATGATCATATACAGGGTGTTTCCCTCTTCCTCCTTGCGGCAGAGGACTTCCCCCTTATGGAGCGTCTGCCTCCGGAGAAGTGCCGCCAGACGCCCGGTATCCTCGGCGCGCAGCGCCCGAAACAGCGGAACCTGCCTCAAAAGTATTTCCGGGTTTGTCATTAATTGACCTCCTTAATTTCTGAACACTCTCTTTCTTGCTGTGAACTACAGCCGGCGCAACCTGCCGGATAAGCTCATATACATCATGCAGACAGCCATTACCTATCACTTTTTCGCCAATAAAAATAGCTTTATGAAATTCGACTCTGAACCCGATTAAGATTCGGCAAACTTGTACCCGATGCCGCGCACGGTCAGGATGTAGCGGGGATTTTCCTTATCCGGTTCAATTACGCTGCGCAGACGGCTTATGTGAACATCAACGGTGCGGGGTTCGACAAACGCTTCATCGCCCCAGACGCGGTCGAGCAACTGGTCGCGGCTGTAAACACGGCCGGGGTGGAAGATAAAAAAATGCAGGAGTTTGAACTCCCGGGAACTGAGTTCGACCGGTTTGCCGTCAAGAGTCACCCTGTACGACCCTAAATCCATCTGGATTCCCCCGCAGGCAAGCAGTTCCCGCTGGTCGTCATCCGCTTTAGCAACATCAAGCTGCGCTTTCCGTTCGGACCGCCGCAAGACGGAGCGCACCCGCGCGATCATTTCCCGGACATGAAACGGCTTGGTGATGTAGTCATCGGCGCCGATCTCGAGCCCCAGTATCTTGTCGAGCGGGTCCGCTTTCGCCGTCAGCATGATTATGGGGATATCCGCCGTTTCGGCGTTTCCGCGCACCACCCGGCAGACATCCATCCCATTCATTTCCGGCATCATCAAATCGAGAATAACCAGATCCGGCTTTTTCGCCCTGATCAGCTCCAGCGCTTTGCGCCCGTTTCCGGCTTTTATGACGGAAAATCCTTCCTGTTCCAGATTGAAGGAAACCAGCTCCACAATGTCCTGCTCATCATCGGCAACAACGATTTGCTTTTTAGTCATGAGCGTTTCTCCGTTTGTAACTATTCAGCACTAAAAAAGATTGTCATTCCCGAAGGGGTAATCGGGAAAGCGGAGTTTAATGTTCATAAGCCAGCCTTAAAAACTTCGAAAATCATATATCCCCGATAGAAGCACTCGGGGATGACAGCATTATTCACAATCCCGATAGAAGCACCCGGGGATGACAGCATTATTCATTGTTATGCTGAATGGTTGCCTCCGTTTTTCTGAAAACCGGGAAAGAAAGCGAAACCGTCGTCCCTTTGCCCAGAGCGCTCTGTATGTTCATCCGGCCGCCGTGGGCCTTCATCAGATGCTTGACGATCGACAACCCAAGCCCGGTGCCGCCCAGTTTTCGGGAGCGCGTCTTGTCCGCCCGGTAAAAACGCTCGCCCAGTCGGGGAAGCTCCGCTTCCGGAATCCCCGGGCCGGTATCGGCGACGTTCAGCGCCAGAAAATCATCGCCCTCCGGCAGCGCCGTCAGGGAAATAATCCCGCCCTCCGGGGTAAATTTTAGCGCGTTATCTATTATGTTGATGAGTATCTGCGTCAGCCGGTCCCGATCGGCAAATATCAAAGGAAGGTCTTGCGGAATATCCCTCCGCATTGCCAAGCCCTTTTGCTCGGCCCTCCCCCCAGTAACAAGCAGCGCCTTTTCAACCGCCTCTGCCAGGGACAACCCTTCGCGCTGCAGACGCGCTTCCCCCAGTTCGAGAACGGAGAGGGTCGTAAGGTCATCCACCAGACGGTTAAGACGCTCGGCGTTTTCCCTGATCGTGTCTATGAATCTACCGGCCATTTCCCGATTTTCCAGCGCCCCCTGCCGGAGCGTCTCCGCAAACCCGATGATTGCCGTAAGCGGGGTGCGTATTTCGTGGGTTACATTCGCGACAAAGTCGGTGCGAATCCGTTCGAGACCCTTGAGACGGGTTACGTCATGAAACGCGAGGAGCATTTTTTGCTCTCCGCCCGTTTCGCTGTTCATCGCCGCAATCGTTACACTCATCACGACCGGATGTTCATCGCCAATGGCGATCTCCTCGCAGACGCTCTCCCCAGTTTCCCGAAAGCGCTTCAACGCATCATGAAGCCCGGCATTGCGCAAGACCTCTATCAGCGTTTTACCGATCGCCTCTTCCTGCGGCCGGGTGATCATCATCTCCATGCTGCGGTTCAGCGATTCGATCCTGCCTTCGGCATCGAGCAGCATGACCCCTTCTTCCATCCCTGCAAATACCGCTTCGAGCTTGTGCCGCGCCTCTTCGGCCCGCTTGATCCTCTCTCGCAGATATTCCACCATCTCTTTAATGTTTCCGGCAAGTTCTCCAATTTCATCCGGCGCTTTCACCAGCAGCGAACCGGAAAAATCGCCGGTGCGAACGCGGCCGGTAAAGAGGATCAATCTCCGGATCGGGGAAAGCAGTCGGACGGTAAGATATGCGGAAGTCAGAAGGTATATGATAATAATCGCGAGCAGGATCCCCAGAAACATCCGCCCCTTTGCGTCGGCAAGGAGGGCCACTTCGGTCACCGGACGGGCCAGACGCACATAGCCGGGGGTTCCCGAAGCAAGCGGAACAGCAACATAGAACATCTTCTCTTTGAGGGTGCTGCTGTAACGGGAGGCTTCTCCCTTGCCCCTCAAGCGGGCCTCCTGAATCTCGGAACGGTTCAGGTGGCTCTCCATTTCCCGGGGGGACGACAGCGTATCGACAAGAACTTTTCCCGCGGCGTCGATCAGGGTCAGACGCGCGCGCGCCAGGCGGGAGAGCTTTTCAGCGTTTGCCATGATCTCCGCAACCGGCATGGCGGCGATGATGCCCGCCTCCGCCGTCAGCTCTTCCTCGAACCGGACAAGCAGCTCCTTTTTGAGTTCGCTTTGCAGCCAGATGCTGGCGGTGGCGAACACCCCTATTCCAACGATAAGAAACGAAATCAGAAACTTACTGGAGAGATGACTCTTCATTTTTCCCCACTGGGAGACGGTTCGTGGCGGATGATTTTTCCCGTTATCATGTAAATTACCATATCCGCAATCCCCTCGGCATGATCGGCGATCCGTTCGAGGGTTTTCGAGATTTGCATGATATAGAGACTGACCTTGATGTTGCCGGGATCGGCAAGCATGTAAGTCACCAGTTCCCGAAAGATCTGTTCGTTGAGGTTGTCGATAACCGCATCCTCCGCCCGGACGCTCCTCGCCAGCTCAACGTCCTGCCGCACCATCGCGTCGAGGCTGTTTCTTATCATCTCCCGGCTTATTTCCCCCATCCGGGGCAGATCGACGTACGGCTTAAGCTGAGGGAAATCATTAAGAATAATCGCCTTCTCGGCGATGTTGACCACCATATCGCCGATCCGCTCCAGATGGCCGGTGATCTTGATCGCCGTCGTAATAAAGCGCAGGTCGCGCGCTGTCGGCTGTCGCAGGGCAAGAATGCGGATGCACCGCTCCTCCAGTTCGATATCAAGGCGGTCGATCTGGTCATCGCCTTTGATAATCTCCCGCGCTACGGCCGTATCTCGCTCCAGGAGCGCCTTGATCGCCAACTCCAGCGCCTTTTCCGTTTTTGCGCCGAGGTACAGCAGTCCGTCCCGAATTGCCTGCAACTCCCGTTCATATTCCCGGCTGGTATGCCGCGTCTCTTCCATTTTTTCTCCGATCTTTTTCCTGCTCTGAGAGCTTTGAATTTCTCCCGAAATGTTGTTAATTGTCATTCCCGTGAAAACGGGAATATGGTCTTTTCTGGAACTTATAGATTCCCGCCTGCGCGGGAATGACAAAAGGGTATAGATTTTCAAAGCTCTCGCTCTATCCAAAACGCCCGGTAATGTAGTCTTCCGTCTGCTTCACATCCGGGGTGGTGAATATCTTTTCAGTTTTGCCGAATTCTATCAGTTTGCCTATGTAAAAGAAACCGGTAAATTCCGAAACTCGGGCCGCCTGCTGCATATTGTGGGTAACGATGATGATCGTGTAGTGTTCCTTCAGTTCATCGATCAGCTCCTCGATCTTGGCGGTCGAGATCGGGTCCAGCGCCGACGTCGGCTCGTCCATCAACAACACCTCCGGCTTCATCGCGAGCGCCCGGGCGATGCAGAGACGCTGCTGCTGGCCGCCGGAGAGGGTCATCGCCGACTTCCCCAGGATGTCCTTAACCTCGTCCCATAAAACGGCCTGTTTCAGGCTTTCCTCCACGAGGGTTTCTATTGAATCCCTATCCGTTATTCCCGCCAGTTTCGGCGCGAAGGCGATGTTGTCAAAAATAGACTTCGGAAAGGGGTTCGGCTTCTGAAAAACCATGCCGATCTGCTGGCGGATCTGTACCGGATCAACCTCCGGGGCGTAGATGTTTTTCCCCTCGAACAGGATTTCCCCTTCGACACGGGTTCCGTCGATCAGGTCGTTCATCCGGTTGAAAAGCCGAAGCAGGGTTGACTTCCCGCAGCCGGAAGGCCCGATCAGGGCAGTCACCTTGTTCCTTTCAAAATCTATCGTGATATCCGACAGCGCCTTGAAGGATCCGTAGAAAAAATCAACGTTTTTTGCCTTGACAATCAGCTTTTCTTCCAAGCTTACCACCTTTTCTTTCTGCGAATAACGCTGCGGATGACGATCGCCACAAGATCTATTCCCAGAACCAGTGCAATCAGCACCAGCGCCGTCCCGTACTGCAGCGGCCTGGTCTGTTCTATGTTGGCGCCGGCGGTTGCCAGCACGTAGATATGATACGGCAGCGCCATCACCTCGTCAAAAATGGATTTCGGCAGCGCCGCGGTATAAAAGGCCGCCGCCGTAAACATAATCGGCGCCGTTTCCCCGGCCGCGCGGCCGACGCCGAGAATTGACCCGGTCAGAATGCCGGGAACCGCGGACGGCAGGACAATCCTCGCAATAGTTCGCCATTTGGAGACCCCCAGGGCCAGTGATGCCTCCCGGAAGGTCTGGGGGACCGCTTTCAGCGCCTCCTCCGACGCCCCGATAATGGTCGGCAGAATCAGGATGCCGAGGGTCAGGGAGCCTGCGAGGATGCTGGAGCCGAAATGGAGAAAGACGACAAAAAAACCGAGGCCGAAGAGCCCGAAAACAACGGACGGCACCCCGGCCAGACAATTGACGCCGATCCGGATGATCCGGATAAAGGCGCCCTGTTTGGCATATTCAATCAGGTAAATGGCAGATACGACTCCCAGCGGCAGGGCGACGGCAATTGCCCCGAAGGTCAGATACAAGGTGCCCACGAGCGCCGGCATGATCCCGCCTTTCGTCATCGAATCGGTGGGGGGCAGCGTCAGAAAATCCCAGGAGATCGCCCGAAAACCATTGACAAACAGAAAGGCAAGGATCCCCAGAAGCGCCAGCGTTATAGTAAAAGCCGCGAGCCGCACGAGGCCAAAAAAAAGGGCCTGCCGCAGATATCGCGCTTTATGAACGGTACGCCTCACTTTTACTTCCTGCGGATTCTCACTGTTCACAACGTGCCCGACCCCTCTTCCTTAAAGCGGTTCGAGATATGATCGGCAATCAGGTTAAAAACAAGGGTGACGACAAAAAGCACAATCCCGGTAGCGAAAAGGGCATGATAGTGGCCGCTTTGGAAAGGCGCCTCTCCCATCTCCGCGGCGATGCTCGCCGGCATCGGCCGCACGGAATCGAAAATGCTTCTCGGCAGCGCCGCAGCGCCTCCGGCGACCATCAAGACCACCATCGTCTCCCCGATCGCCCGCCCCATTCCCAGGATCACCGCCGTGGAGATTCCGGAAAGCGCCGACGGAACAACCACCCTTGTGATCGTCTCATATTTTGTTGCCCCGAGGGCGTAGGCTGCCTCCTTGAAATCGCGCGGAACCGCATGGAGGGCGTCTTCGGAAATGCTGGAGATCGTCGGGATCGCCATCAACGCGAGCATCAGCGAGGCATTCACAATATTGAGCCCCGTCGGCAGATCAAACGTCTGCTGCATCCACGGCGCCAGGATAACCATCCCGAAAAAACCGAGAACCACAGAGGGGAGACCGGCCAGCAGTTCGATAACGGCTTTAAGCGCCTCCTTGATTTGCCGCGGGGCCATTTCCGCTATGTAAATCGCGGAAAGAATCCCGAACGGAACGGCCAGCAGGCACGAAAAAAATGTAACAATAACCGAACCCACGATCAGGGGCCAGATCCCGTACGCCGGCGGCTCATCGGTCGGATACCAGAGGGGGCCAAACAGAAAATCCTGCAAGGACGTCAGATGGAAGAGCGGGAGTCCTTCCCGAAAGAGGAAATAGACAATCAGCGCCAGCATCAAAAGCGAAAGCATTGCAAAAAAGGCAAAAACATTTTTGATGATGATCTCTTTAAGCTTTCTGTTCATTATACGCCCCGCTTTTCTCCTGACGGCGCCTCTTGTAAAGTGCGCTTTTTATTAGCGCGGGTATTATAGCTGCGCTTTGTTGCAATATTATGACAGATTCATGAATATTGCATTAAATAAACGCTTCCCCCGACTCTTCCCCGGCGCCGCGGCATTCACCGCTCAACCTCCTTGCAAAAGCAGATGCCGCTGTGGGAAAAATATTGATTATTTTTAAACAATATCTTATGTGTCGAACGTTAAAAAGTTTTTACAGCGCCAACTGAAAAAAGGAGGCTTATGCCAAAAATTTCTACCGACAAGATAACGCCTGGCATGATTTTAACAAAACCGATACAGGGAAGCAACGGGATGATTTTGCTCACCGAGGGGACAGAACTTAACGAAAAGTGGATAGATCGTCTTGCAACAATGAGGATTGACGGCGTGTGGGTAGGCGCCGCCGAGCCGCTTATGCCCATCTCTGAGGCCCTCGCCGCTCTCGATGCACGATTTGAAGCAGTTCTGAAAGAGCCCTATATGGAAACATTAAAAAATATGGTACGGATCCATATCGAGAAACTATATGCATGAAGGGTTAAGGTATTTTGGAAATAATCGATATTACCAAGCAAAGAACGCGAATAGAGAACATCGTAGCGCTGCCGACGGTGCCGGGTTCACTGAAAAGAATTTCACAAATCCTTGAAAAACCGCACGTTACCCTGGATGAGATTGGCCACTTCATCTCCGCGGACCCGGCTCTGACCGCCCGGGTGTTGAGGATGGTAAATTCGGCCATTTACGGCTTCCCGGGACGCATTTCCTCTGTTTCGCACGCGGTTATGCTGCTGGGACTCAACGTGATTAAGGGAATGCTGCTGGGGATTTCGGTTTTTGACATCATGCAGAAATTAATGGACGGCCTGTGGGAACATTCCCTCGGCTGCGCCGTTATCGCCCGGACTATCGCTGAGAAAAAGGGGATAAGCGATCCGGAAGAGGTGGCAATAGCCGCTCTCATCCACGACATCGGCAAGGTCATTCTGATCATGGAGTTTCAGCAGGCATATGAAGGAGTGATGAAAGATGCAGCGGATAGGCGCGTTTCCGTAAGCGAGGCGGAAATAGCGGTTTTTCGGGAAACCCATGCGGCGGTCGGCATGTGGCTTTCCCAAAAATGGCGCTTTCCGCCCAAACTCGTCGAAGTGATCGGCTTCCACCACACCCCTCAGCTCGCCCAAATCGCCCCGCTGGAAACGGCCATTGTCCATTTTGCGGATGTCTTGATCAGGGCTCGCGGATTCGGCTTTGCCGGCGACCAGTTCGCCGCGGCAGTCCATCCGGCCGCCTTTGAGCTCCTCGCCCTTACCGGGGATGATATCTCGGAACTGTTGAATACTCTGGAAAAATCTCAAGATGAAGCGGAAGGATTTACCCTGTAGCTATGAAGACGGTACTAATCGTTTCCGATGAATTTGCCTTTAGAACTATTGCCGAGCGCATTCTTGCACCCTTTTTCCATGTCCTTGCCTTCAACAGAATGGCTTCCGCACTTGATTTCATCTTCAATGAGATCCCCGACATAGTGATCGTGGAGATCGTCAGCGGGGATGAAGCGACTGTGCAGAGGCTCAGCAACGTGAAGGAAGATCCACTGTTCAGCCAGATACCGGTTATTGCCGTCTTCAGGGAGGAACCTCTTGCCGAGGCGTGGGAAAGTCTCCTCGTTGAGGATTATCTAAGGAAGGACGATCTCGGGCGGGATCTGCTCTTGCGGGTCAATTTGGCAGTGACCCGTTACACCCGCGTTGTTGAAGTCAATCCGCTGACCCGGCTTCCGGGAAATATCTCCATCAACCGACAGATACAAAGGCGTTTGGACAAAGGAGAGGGCTTTGCCTTTGCGTACGCTGATCTTTCGGAATTCAAGCCGTTCAACGACAGGTATGGCTTTTCCCGGGGCGACGAGGTGCTCAAAATAACCGGGCGCCTCATTCTCAATATCGTCAAAAGCAAACAGCCGGCGGGAAGCTTCGTGGGACATATCGGCGGGGATGATTTTGTTTTTATTATGGAAAAAAGTCTTATCCAGGAGGCTTGCCGCGATGTTATCAAAGCCTTTGATAATATAATTCTCACCTTTTATGACCCCCAGGACAGGGAAAATAACGGCATCGAGTCGGTAGATCGCCGGGGCGTCTTGATGTCTTTTCCGTTCATCAGCCTTGCTATCGGCGTTACCGATACGGCAGGACGGAGCTTTACTCACTTCGGACAGGTGACAGGCGCCGCTTCCGAGATGAAGAACCTGGCGAAGAAAAAGCGGGACAGCTCCTTTAGCGTCGATAAACGCATCGTCCAACCGCTTTGAGGTTGAAAGGCGGGGCAAACGTTTCATTCAAGATAACAGACCGCCATACGGCTGTGCGGATCGGCAACAACCTTGGCGCTCATGCCGCCGGTGGCAGCCGGCAAATCAAAAACGCTGACTATTTCAAGATAGCGATTCGTTTCGGGAATAAGCTCGGTCAGGGCATTCGGAAGGTCGGCGAAGAGTTGCCTATTGAAGGAAGCCTCCGGATAACTTGGGTAAACCGGCATATAGATAATGTTCGCTTCTACAAGGTCCAAAAAGAAGTGAGTCCCGAAGGAAACATCCGGGAGCTGTCCCGTTTCCTCCCACGCCATTTCCACCAGCACCTTGGTATTATTGATGTCGGCATAGGTTACATTGACTCCCAGATCGATATTGCTGCTTCCCCACCGCCCCGGTCCTATCATGATGATGCCCCCGGTTTTTACGGAGGGGTGTTCATTGATCTTCCCGACCAGACGGCCGATTGTTTTCTTCAGTTCCAGCGAAGCAGACGCGTACCGGGCCGGATCTATAAACAGGATATAGCGAAGCGGAGGCGTAGCGCCGCCGCTTATCGTCCGGTTTGACCGGAAAAAAACTAATTCGGGGGCAAGCGCTGCGGGCAGTTTAATTGGGACTGAATCCCCGGGCAGAACCATCGGCCGGCATTGCAGCAGATTGATCCGGATCATCCCTTCGACATTCACCGCTGCGGTAAACTCCGTGTCTATCGGTTGTCCGTAAGCCTTTTCGAGAAGGGTAAGCATCGAACGGATGATTCGGATAAAATCGGTCTGCTGCAATAGATGGTTAAAGGTGAGTACAAGCGGCTCCTTAGTCGTTTCGAGACGGCCGGTCCAAGGGTCTGCCGGATATCCGTCCTTCATCAGGGAAACAAAAAGATGCAGGCTTGGATAGTCCCGGTCAGATAAAAGCTCCTCGACGGATTGACTCGTCAGTTCGTTTCGTTGCAAATCGATCAGATCAACATGCCCCTGTGAATACTTGGCGATCTGCGCGCCTGTTTCAGGGCGCAGATTGGGATGGCTAACCGCAACGATCCGGGGATAGTCGTCGCCGACACGGTCCACCGCCCGCGTTCCCAGGCCGAAAACAAGGCGAACCATCCCCTGTTTGGCATCTATGCGGTCCGTCCAGGCATAGAGATTCCGCGAAAAAGCAACACCGGCAAGACTCGGGAAAAAGCTCTGGCGATAAGGCGCCCCGGAAACACGCTGCACGAGAATCGCCATCTGCTCGTCGCTTTCGCCAAGCCCGCGAGCACGGCGATAGGCAAGGGCGTTCGGATTAAGGGCGCTGGCGTAAACCAGCTTTACAGCTCTCACGAAAGCATCCAGTCGTTCCTCGGGCGTCCCCTGGTTGGCACAGTACTCGCTGCGGTATTTCCCGGCAAACGCGTTTCCGAAACTATCCTCAAGCAGAGAGCTGGAACGGACAATTATCGGCGCCTGACCAAAATAGGCGATCATGTCCCGAAACTGCTCCATAATCTCCGACGGAAAACGACCGTCGAGAAACCGCTTCTCCGTCCCGGCAAATTCCTCGGGAGAAATATGAGCCGAGCGTGATAGGTCGAGACGAAGGCGGAACAGATCATTGTTTACCAGAAAGGTAAAAAATACGTCCGATCCGATATAGAAAGAGTCGTGCTCTTCAAGTATCTTTGTAAAGTCGACTTCAGTCGGGTCCGAAACGATGATGCGACGTGCCAGGAGCATGCCGGCGGCTTTTCCCCCGATCCGCCCCGAGCCAATGAGACGTTCCCGGATGGCGAAGAGATCGTCGAGGGTTATGTAGGAGTCCACCAGGCGGTTAAACTCGGGATGGGTTCCTATCATCATCCGTGCAAACTCCTGTTTGAGAGCGGATACTTCCGGCTCATTTTCATCGAAATCGGCATCTGACTCATGGTACTGCAAAAGACGGCGATAGACGCTTTCCCACGGAGCGATTGACCGGTCGCGCAGATGAAATGGCTTTCTGTCGGCAACGGTCGCTACAGCCGCCGCATCGCCGCTTACGAAGATCGGCGTCCATATTTTGCCCACCATCTCATGAGGGAGAAACATATGGGGGGACTGGCGTTCCCAGACCTTGAGCGGGTGGAAATACATCCTCCCGTCAACACTGTAAACGTCGAGCAGCAGCTGTGTGGTGTCCCTGATACGGGCAACGGCACTGCTGCCGTGACGGCCGCGGGTAAGGGCGAAGTAGGCAACCGTATCAAGTTCAAACAGAAAAGGGCAAGTAACCTGGAAAAAGTTGGCAACGAGTTCGTCGGTCGCCCATTCTACGACCAGTGCCGACAGGTTGTCGAAAACATAGAATGCCTCCCTTCCCGCCTTCGCGATGATCTTGTGGACGGCGCTGCTGAAAAAGTCAAACCCGCGCTGGGGATCGACCGTAATCGTCCGCAGACCCTCGATATCCGGCAGTACCGGCGGGTGCGGAGCAAAGCGCAGATAAATGCACCGCCGCCCCTCCGCTATCGCCTGTCGGGCAAACGGCTCGGTAAAATGAGTGTAATCATCAATGTTCTCAACCCGCCAGACAACGTTGTCGCCAAGCCTTAGTCCCTGAACTACCTGGTCGAGGGCGGGCAAACCGCTCGACACGGTTTTAGTTTCCATGATGCAAGCATCCTTTCAGCGCCTTATCTCTAATATTCCATCTTTTGCGCATTTATCTGCTCTGAGACGCTTATCTTAAATTGTCTTCTATTTGCCGCTGTCAGGGATAAGAGTGCGAATGATATCCTCCTTGCCGATGACGCCCACCAGAAAACCATTTTCCAGAACCGGCAGCGTGTGAATGTTGTTTTTTACCATCAAGGTGGCAATTTCTTCCAGGCTCGTTTCCGTATCGACCGTTACCGGATCGGCAGTCATGGCCTCGGATACAGTTACTGCCGCCATCTTCTGCACCTCTTTTTCAATCTGCTTCGGGGAACTTATCGGTATTGTTCCCCCGAGGAGAACAAAGAAGGAGGGAAGAGGGATCTTCCCCTGCTGAACCATCAAATCCGATTGACAGATGATTCCCTTCAGGAACCCCTCTCTATCGATGACGGGCAGGCCATTAATGTGTTTTTCCAGAAGCAGGGCGGCGGCCTTGGTTATTTCAGTATCGGGATAAACGGTAATTACCCGCTCTGTCATTATATCCTTTGCCTTTATCATATCTTTTCCTCCTTTATTTTAGGTAATCCCTGATGCGGCTTTCCATCTCTTCGTACCTGAAGAGCCGGTTGAAATCGATAAGGCCTGCCATCGCCCTTGAATAGGCGCGAACCCCGGTTTCTTCGAGAATAGACACGGGATTCAGCCCCCCGATAATGATTGCCCCGATGCGGCCCTCCGCTACGGGAATGTCAAGAACAGCTTGACCGGGCTTGCCAATTTTTACCAGCCCCCCGAGTCCGATCCTTCCCAGCTTCTCCGTAAGCTGCTCCACCGCTTCGAGGCTTTCCGCGGGGAACTCCCGGAAGCTGGCCCCAATCCTGCCGTTTCCCGTCTGCACAACATCAAGGTAATTTGTCATGCCGCTTCTGATGAAAATCTCCAGAGGATCGATGCTTGTTCCATCGTACATGATGATTTCAACAAAGCGGGCCGGTTTTTTGTCCACCATTTCCAGGAGACCGCCGAATCGCGATGTGACCGGAATGCCGTGCTTCAGCATAACTCCATTGAGGGTAATGGAACAGACGGTTCCTATCCCGATCATTCCTTCGGGGATTTTGATGTACCCACAGCTTTCGCCGGGGCCCAAAAACGTCAGAAGCTGTCCCATGGCATAACCGTTTTCGTAAACTTTTGAGATCATAGGTATATTTTTGGCCAGCAGGCCTGGCTCCACCACGGTTACATTGATCAGAACGGATCCGGCGGCAGTGTTCAGATTGAAATCCATCCGGTACGTCAATTGGTCGATCTTGGAGGACAAAAATCCGACACGCTCGATAATCCGAAAGGATTGGAGTTCTTCCATACCGCGAACGGTGATGGCGTGCCCCCTTTTGCCGTTACTGTCGGCCAGGCCCTCAGCAACCATCTTCTGCAAATAGAGACGCACCGTCCTTTCGCTGATCTCATGGCCGAGAGATGCCAGTTCCTCGGCAACCCGGGAACTGCTGAGCGGGTCTTTCGCGTTTTTCATAACATTCAAGATTAGAATTTCTTTTCTTTTTTTCTTGTCTTCCATAGTCTTTTCCTTCTTATTGAGCTTATTGTGGCGCAGGTAAGCATATATGACAATGGTATGTCAACTTGATAGTTTGGAATAAACGCGCTCCTGATCCCCGGAATAGCTCTCAATTATTCGCTGGAAAGTATTTAACCCATCCGGCAATAATTGGTAGCACAACCGGCATAATTGCCGATAATGCTGAGCATGTAAATTAAAGTCAAGCATTTTTATTTTCGCGATGTTTTATGTTACCATTCTATAATACAATACATTTACTAAAAAAACTTGACAGGGAACAAAGAGCTTGGTAAGGACTCCGCGAATTGAGGGCGTGCTTATACGGCAATGGTATTCCGATGTGACGGTAATGTGTGGCCGATGAATAAATATCTCCGGCGTAATGGCTATCGATTAAAATTGAGGCGAAAATAGTCCACATCGGTAGCTTATGCCGGATGAATCTATGAGTGAATATCAGTAGTTCCATAATGATTGAGCGTTCTTAACAAACAAGGGAAGTAGTAAATTTATCAAAGGAGGTAAGAAAAATGGCAAAAGAAAATCCGTTTGTGGTTGCGCAGCAGCAGCTTGATCAGTGCGCGAAGATACTAAACCTCGATCCCGGAGTGCAGGCAGTTCTCAGGGTTCCTTCACGAGAGCTCCACGTGTCGATCCCGGTGCGTATGGACGACGGCTCTCTAAAGGTTTTCCAGGGGTTCCGCATCCAGTACAATGACGCGAAGGGGCCGTGCAAGGGGGGAATCCGCTTTCATCCCGAGGAAACCGTCGATACCGTCCGCGCCCTCGCCGCTTGGATGACCTGGAAATGTTCACTGCTCGATCTGCCGCTTGGCGGCGGTAAGGGCGGGATAATCTGCAATCCCAAAGAACTGTCGCAGGGAGAGCTGGAGAGGCTCAGCCGTGCCTATATCAATAAGGTAGCGGCAATCATTGGCCCAGACAAGGATGTCCCGGCGCCGGATGTTTACACTACCCCCCAGATCATGGCCTGGATGATGGACGAATATTCCAAAATGTCCGGGAAAAATCAGTTTGGCCTGCTTACCGGGAAACCACTGGCAATCGGCGGTTCCAAGGGACGAGGCGATGCCACGGCCAGGGGAGGCCTCGTCACGGTTCGCGAGGCGGCAAAAGAACTGGGCATTGACCTTTCCAAGGCAACAATCGCCGTCCAGGGGTTCGGCAATGCCGGATACTACGCTGCCTACCTTGCCGAAAAGATTTACGGGGCCAAGGTTGTCGCCGTTGGCGATTCGAAGGGATGCATCCTGTCCGATGACGGCCTCGACGCGCAGAAGGTGGCAAGTCACAAGGCGCGCACATCCACTGTCTGCGATTTCCCAGGCGCTAAATCAATCAGCGACGAGGAACTGCTCTCCCTTGATGTTGACATTCTCTTTCCGGCCGCCCTTGACGGGGTAATTACCGGCGCCAACGCCTCCACTGTCCGCGCCAAAATTGTTGCCGAGCTTGCCAACGGGCCTACAACGCCGGAGGCTGATGAGATTCTTTACAAAAACGGCGTCCACCTGATTCCCGACTTCCTCTGCAATGCCGGCGGGGTTACGGTATCCTACTTCGAGATGGTACAGAATTTCTACATGTACTACTGGGAGGAGGAAGAGGTACATAAACGCCTCGACCAGAAGATGACGACCGCCTATCACTCGGTTCTCGACACCTCTAAAAAGTACAATGTAAACATGCGGCAGGCTGCATACGTTGTCGCCGTCGAACGGGTAGTGGAAGCGATGAAGGTTCGCGGCTGGGTGTAACATCAGTTCTTACAGCAAAAAAAAGGGGAGACGGAATGTCTCCCTTTTTTTATTTTCCGCTCGGTAAAAAATGGCGGAGAGAGCGGGATTTGAACCCGCGGTACACCTTTAAGGGGCGTACAATCGCTTAGCAGGCGATCGCTTTCGGCCACTCAGCCATCTCTCCGTGATCTTTCTATGTCTTCTTGCCGATGCTGAAATCGGACTTTTATAACTGGCGGAGGGAGCAGGATTGGAATTAACAATCCAACTATCTAATATCAAAATAATTAATTAGATGTAAATTTATTCGATACCCCCAAAACAAAAAACCACCGCCGTTTTTTCGATGCGCAAGTTACCATCACCCGTGACAAGATGCAAGCCCATATTTAGGGATACGGTAAATCGCCCAGATCACAAAATCGACAACCAAATCGACAACCAAATCGACAACCGGTTATCGCATCACATAATAGCTGGCTCTGGCCTGACCTTCGCGTTTGACAATTTCCAGATCAACCAGCTTGCCGATTTCCTTGAGAGCCGCCTGCCTGCTTGTTTTAAACATTGCTGCCACGTCGCCGCTATTCATTTTGCCGTGCTTATTGATGTATTCCACAATCCGCATTTGTTTTTCCGTCAGGGCGATCTGGCCTTTATTTTTCGTCTTGACGCGCTCCGTGCTCAAACGAACAACGCGTTCGCGCACGGCATCAATACTGACCGCTACACCTTCCACAAAATATTCCAGCCAGCCGGTCAGATCGCGCTTTTGTGGATGAACGGCCCGCAATGCCTTGTAATATTCTGTCCTATCCATATCGTAGTAGTCGTCCAGACAGAAAAACCGTTTGGTATCAAAACCGCGTAAGCGGAGAATCAGGGCCGCGATGACGCGGGCTGTTCTGCCGTTGCCGTCAACAAACGGATGAATCCGGACAAATTCATAATGGGCAATACCCGCCATAATAACCGGATCAAGCCCGCGGGCCTTATCTGAATTAAACCATTGCACGTAATCCTGCATCAGTTGGGGGATTTCTATGTTGGCGGGCGGCCGGAAAGATATTTCACCGGTCAGCCGGTTGCCCACCACCACATATTTATTGGTCTCACTGCGGTAAGCGCCGCAATCCCGAGGGTCGTCAATAGTGTTGACCGTCAGCAGTTTCTGGATATTTTTTATGTTCACTTCCGAAATTTCACCATTTGTGGACAGGGTATCTAATTTTTCCAATACACTAATATAATTAAGAACTTCTTCCTTGTCTTTTCGCTTGGCCATAATTTTGCGCCCGGAGGCAAGATCGCTTACCTGCTCCAAAGACAGGTTGTTTCCCTCAATGCTGGTCGAGGAATGTGCGCTGCGAACAATGGCCTCCCGGCGCAGGGATATTTCCCACCGGGGAATCAGCGGTGAACCGAGGATAACCTCCCTTGCCGCGGCTATCCGGGTTAAAAGACCAATCATCTGATCCGAGTATTTGTATTTCGGTTTAAACATAAGGATCGCCTTTCCCCCTTTATTCGTCATCGCCATTTTCAACGTTGGTGTTTCCCATGCGGTACTTGATGTCGTAGTTGATGATGAAGTCCAATTCCTCGTCGGTGAAGCCGTAGTGCTGTGCAAGAACTTTGTCGATTTCATCTATGACTGGTTTTGAAAGACGTGGAGCAAATACTTGGCAAGCGTCCGATGAATCCGTCTTACGAAGTATTTGCAGTCGCGGTAGAAGGCAGCCGCCAGCAATGGACAACTCCAGTGACGGCATGATCTTTGACAGTCTGTATAGGGGAAATGGTTTTAAAAAGCAAGGTGCAGTGAGGCGAGGAACGCTATAGGCGCATCTCAGGCATTTTCCGTAAGCAGCAGGCCGCGCTTATCCTTGGGGAGCGGTTTCCAGACATCGGGCAGCAACTCCCGCAGACGACTGACCGGATGGCTCATAATCCTCCGCAGCATGTCGCAGACGCCACGGTACAGATAGATGCGGGTGGCCGCCGTCAGACCGAACATCGCAAGCCACCGTTCAGCGTTTCAACGACCAGGCGCAAGGTGAAAGGATCGAAGCCCCGTTCAACCTCAACGTAGAGGTTATTGCCAAAGCGGAGATGGACGCCGGCGGACGCGGGGGCCACAAGCCTGGCTGTCTTCAATTCCAGGAAGCCGCCGGTTACGGCCTCCCGCTCTTTGAGCCTACGCCTTATGGTATAAAAAAATAGACGCCTGCACGTCATTCAGAACAGGCGTCTATATGGTTGGAAGCTATATCGAAGGAGTTGAAGGTCTTCTCCGGCCGCTACGTATTCCCAAGGTCAGAAGGGCACAGACGAAAAGAAGCGCAAGTGCCACTGGGATAAATCCAACTTGGAGGCTGAGCCAGGCGATTCCGATTGCAGGTAAAAGCAATATCCTCACAGCTGCACTCAACACACTGTGCCGGGAAATAACGTCGGCGATCGGCGGCGATACTCGGTAGTACCATTCGACAAAGGAACTGCCGGTAGATGAAACCAGTAGCACCCTGTCCCTGAAAGTTCTGAGGATGTTCACGAAGGGATGGAGGTACGAGCCGTAAGCGGCGGTGGCAATGAAGCAACCGCTTTTCCCGCCGCTATCTGTTGTCGATACAACTCCCGGTCCTCCGGGATCCCTGATGATGCCAAAGGCGGGATTCTTGTCCCACTCGTCGTTGTCATAAAGGGTCAGGATGCCGTTTCCCAGCGCATCGACCTTGAAGTTTGGATATTCCTTGAGGGTACCGTCCGTGCCTACCTTGTACCATTTGGTATCGGCGGCAAAGGGTGCGGGAGGAATGATCACCACGTCGGTGCGGTTCGTGTTGTTGGCGATACTGACGGAAAAATCAAAGAGGCCGAGGGGAAGGCTGATGTTCGAAGGGGCAATGGTAACATCGGGTTTCAGGTTGCCGCCCTTGTCCATAGAGTATCCGGAATCGGTCAGGGGGCGTATCGTTTCCATGAGGTTGGCATCCGATGCGGCTATGATGACCGCGGCGCCCTGGCCGCCCTTGGAGCCTACGACACGCACGACATTCGTATTCATCGTGGCAAGAGTCTTGCTGTTCTGATCCTTTATTGCCCCGGCTGCCCCCCTTATGGCCGTGAGTGTGCCCTGTTGGGATAAAAGATCCTTGCCTGCGGCGATGAGCGTGCTGAGTTTGGTATCGGCGAGGGGGATGTTACGTCCCTGCGCATCTTTCAGCCCCTGAGCGATAAGAGGATTCCCGAAGTCATCTTCATCCAGCGGTTTGGCAGGGGTGGTGAACGAAATAGGACCCACTGCATCCATGACCTCGTCTGTCGTGGAGACGTCGAGTACATAGTACTGGTAGTTTCCCTCGTAATGGAGCACACCTTCGATCACCTTGACACTCAGGCCGGTGGTCTCTATGGCAAGAAGGGGCTTCTCGCCTTCGTAAAGAACGAAGTATCTTGTTTTCAGGACTAAGGGTTGCGGGGACGTTGTGACGAGAGACTTCACCGCGGCAAAGGCGGACTTCACGGCGCCGGCGAAGAACTTTGCCGCAGAGGCCGTTTCCCCGGGCAGGGAGAGTTCCGGCGTGAGCGAATCAAATGCTATAGTGCCGGTGGACGAGGATGGCTTAACGCTCTTTAGGCATCTGCCGATAGAACCCCAAGTGCATGAGGATCCATCCACCCATGTTGCCCAAGTAACGTTTCCCCCTCTCAGGTCTATCCCGGTCACGTCTGCTCTAAGCAGATTTGCCCCGGTCAAATTCGCGTCCTTCAAGTTTGTCTTAGAGAGGTTTGCTCCCTGTAAGTTAGCATTGCTAAGGTTTGTTCCCTGCAGGTTTGTTCCCTGCAGGTTTGTTCCTTGCAGGTTTGCCCCTGCCAAGCTTGCTCCTTGCAGGTTCGCCCCTGATATGTTAGCCCCATGCAAGTCAGTCCCCCATAGATTTGCCCCACTAAGATTTACCCCTCCTAGGTTTGCCCCGCTCAGGTCTGCCCCACTGAGGTTCACTCCGGACATGTCTGCCAAGGGAAGATTTGCTCCAGCCAACTTAGTCCCTGCAAGGGATGAGCCCGGAAATAAGACCTCGCCGTAAGATGATAGCCCGGTCAAGTCTGCTCCAGTAAAGTCTGTAGTCCCCCAATAAGTTCGATCACTGGCAAGTTTTATACCGTTCAGATTTGCATTCCTCAAATCTGAATCATTCAACCCCAGATCAAGGGTTAGACCTGCAAAATTTACCCCACTCAGATTTGACTTCCAAAATCGCAAAAATCCGACGATAGTAGCACCTGTCAGCCTTGCGCCTGATAGGTTCACTCCTTCATAGCCATTGGTGCCGTCCATTTCTAATACTGTCCCACTAAGGTCAGCGTTAGCTAGATTTATGCCATCTAGTTCTGCATGTTTCAGGTTTGCCTGAGACAGGTTTGCATAGGGCATATAGGCCCATTTCATGTTCGCACTCGTGAGAATTGCTTTGCTCAGATTGGTGTAGCTCAAGTTTGCTTCTTGTAAGTTTGAGGCGTCCAGGTTCGCTCCGGGTAGGTATGCCTGGGTTAGATTGGCCTTGTACATTGACGCTCTTTGTAGGTTTGTGTTAGCCAGGAATGCCTCGTGGAGATCTGCCCCGTTTAGAATGGCCCCGCCCAAGTCTGCCTGCGTCAGGTCAGCGGCATATAGGTTAGCCCCCTCGAGGCTTGCGGATATAAGTTTTGCCCCCTTCAGGTTTGCCCGGGAAAGGATCGTCCCGGCCAAGTCTGCCCCGCTCAGGTCCGCCCCGGCCAGATTTGCCCCGGCCAGGTTTGCTCCAGCCAGGTGGCCGTTCGGACATTGATTCGTGCTCAGGAGCCTGTCCACGTCCGCCTGCCTAAACACCCCGGTACATGCTCCGATGGACCCGTTGCCGCAAATCACTCCGTCGGTCCACATGGCGCCGGCCAGTTGAGCATTGTCAAGGACTGCTCCCGTTAGATTTGCTGCAGTCAGGTTCGCCGCATACAGGTAAGCACCGCTCAGATTGGCGCCACTGGCATCTGCCCCGCTCAGATTCGCCCATCTGAGGTCCGCCTCTCTTAGATCGGCGCCTCTCAGGTCGGCACTGCCCAACTTAGTTCCGAACAGTTTTGCGCCCCTGAGCCCTGTCTTGTTCAGGTTTGCGCGACTCAGGTCGGCATTGGAAAGGTCTGCTGCGCCTAAGTTGACCCCGGCCAGGTTCAGATCAGGCAGATTTATCCCGGATAGGTTTACCCCTGTCAGCTTTACCTGGAACAGTTTTGCCCCGTTCAATTTCGCTCCGCTCAGGTTGGCTGAGGTCAGGTTTGTGTTGGTAAGGTTGGCATTCGTCAGGTTCGCTCCGCTCAGGTTGGCGCCACTCAGGTTAGCCCCGCTAAAGTCCGCCGCTGCAAACGCTCCCCCGCTTAGATTAGCCCCACTCAGGTCGCAGGGTGTGTCAAGATAACCCACACTGCATTCCCCTTTATCGTTCAGGTAGTCCAGATCATCCTGCACATACGCACGCGCCTCTCCAGGTACCAATCCAGAAAAAATAACCAAGACGCACAATACAAACAGCACTAAACCTCCCGACGTTCCCCGGCTAAACTCTCTTTGCATCTCCATGTCTCCTTCTGTCTGTAAAACCTGTTTTGGCCTAATACCGTAACCGTCCGATGAACCCGCCTTGCGAAGTGTTTGCAGTCGCGGTAGAAGACGGCCGCCAGCGATAGACAACTCCAGTGACGGCATGATCTTTGACAGCCTGTATAGGGGAAATGGTTTTAAAAAGCAAGGTGCAGTGAGGCGAGGAACGCTATAGGCGCATCTCAGGCATTTTCCGTAAGCAGCAGGCCGCGCTTATCCTTGGAGAGCGGTTTCCAGACATCGGGCAGCAACTCCCGCAGACGACTGACCGGATGGCTCATAATCCTCCGCAGCATGTCGCAGACGCCACGGTACAGATAGATGCGGGTGGCCGCCGTCAGGCCGAACATCGCAAGCCACCGTTCAACGTTTCAACGACCAGGCGCAAGGTGAAAGGATCGAAGCCCCGTTCAACCTAAACGTAGAGGTTATTGCCAAAGCGGAGATGGATGCCGGAGGACGCGGGGGGCACAAGCCTGGCTGTCTTCAATTCCAGGAAGCCGCCGGTTACGGCCTCCCGCTCTTTGAGCCTACGCCTTATGGTATAAAAAGATGTTGTCGGAATCTGGTTCTCCCGGCAATAGGCGGCGATGGTCATCCCGCTTGTCCGCTGGCCCTCGATGATCTCCCGCCACTGGGCGTGCCGTTCTTCTTTTGTCATATCTCTCTCCCGGTCTTGAATTTTATCGCTATCGGGAGGCACAACCCAAATCAGATTGTATGAGGTAATTGCAAAACTCCCAATTCTGTCATTCCGGCGACGCTTCTGGGCGGGAAAGCGAAGCTTAATGTTCATAATCAAGCTTGTAACTGCCTAAAATTATGGATGCCTGATAAAAGTATTGTGTACATTAAGCTCCGCTTTCGGGCATGACAAAACGTTTTACAATTGCCTCTCTTTCTTTTGAGGTTTCACGGTTCGTACTTTGACTTCAGAAAGGGGCGCGATTCTTTTTGGCAGAAATGCGTCCTCCCTGTTTTTGGGGCTTTTCATTTTCTTTGGGGGCCTTTTGTCGGGCAATCGGCCCCCAAAACTGCCGGATTTCGATAGACTTTATGGTACGCCTTTGGACAAACGACAAGAAAAAACCCGCTATTTCTAACGGGTTTTTATCTTTCTTTGGACTTCCTTGGATTATGTACTGGCGGAGGGAGCAGGATTCGAACCCGCGAACCTTTCGGTCAACGGTTTTCAAGACCGCCGCCATAGACCACTCGGCCATCCCTCCATGTATTTCTTATCTTTAAAACTATTTGTTCTTTATAACGCCAACCCCGCCCATATATGCCCTGAGGGCCTCCGGGATTAGCACACTGCCGTCGGCCTGCTGGTAATTCTCCAGGATGGCCACAACGGTTCTGCCCACGGCCAGTCCGGAACCATTCAAGGTGTGGAGCAACTCCGCCTTGCCGGTTTCTGCCCGCCGGAAGCGGATTGAGGCCCGGCGCGCCTGAAAATCCTCGAAATTGCTGCAAGAGGATATTTCCCGGTAGGATTCCTGCCCGGGAAGCCACGCCTCTATATCATAGGTCTTGGCGGCTGAAAAGCCCAAATCGCCGGTGCAAAGATTGATCACCCGGTAGGGGATATTCAGCCTTTTTAATACCTCTTCGGCGTTTAATGTCAGTTTTTCCAGCTCATTGTACGAATCTTCCGGTTTCGAGAACTTCACCAGTTCGACCTTGTTGAACTGGTGCTGACGGATCAGCCCCCGCGTATCCTTGCCGTAAGAGCCGGCCTCCGCGCGGAAGCAGGGCGTATAGGCCACATAACAAATCGGGAGCGCCGCCTCTTCAAGAATTTCCCCCCGGTGGATATTGGTGACGGGAACCTCCGCCGTCGGGATCAGAAAATAGTCAAGCCCTTCCAGCTTGAAGAGGTCTTCCTCAAACTTGGGGAGCTGTCCAGTGGCCGTCATGCTTTCCCGATTGACGATAAACGGGGGGAGCATCTCGGTGTAACCGTGCTCTTGCGTGTGGAGATCGAGCATGAAGTTGATTAGCGCCCGCTCCAGCCTTGCCCCCAACCCCCGGTACAGGGTAAAGCGCGCCCCGGTAAGCTTCGCCCCCATGGCAAAATCGAGTATTTTGAGGTTTTCCCCGATTTCCCAGTGTGGAAGAGGCGCGAAAGAAAATTGCGGTTTCTCGCCCCAGAAGCGAACGACCGGGTTGTCATTGGAGTCCTTCCCGCAAACAACCGATTCGTGGGGGATATTCGGAATCGTCATGACAATGCGGTCGAGATCCTCGTCCGTTTTTTTGAGGTCGTCATCAAGGAGCTTGATCCGCGCCGAAACATCCCCCATCCGGGCAATTATTTCTGTCGCGTCCTCGCCATTTTTCTTCTTTTCGCCAACCTGCCGGGAAACGGCATTGCGCTCGCCGCGCAACTGCTCTACCTCTTGCAGCAGTTCCCGCCGGTGGGCATCCAGGAAGGAGAACCGCTCAAAGTTCATCCCCTGTCCCCGCTCGCGCATCTTTGCGGCAACAAACTCCATATTTTGTCTGAGGTATTTTATGTCCAGCATGCCCCCACCCTTCCCTTTGCAAGAGGAGGTTCTCCTATCACCTTGAACAGTTGAAGTCAATCGTTTAATAGCCGCTCCGGCAGTGATGGGGATAGATTCTATGATTGGGAGGCTTTTTTTTTGCGAACAGTTCTGGAAAAATATGGAGGATTGTATTAAAGGAGGCACGATGGTGAAAACAAATATCTCCACTTGCATATAAACCCCCATGCCCGTGGGGCACAACGAAGCATGAAAATCCCCCCCATCCCCCCTTTGGTAAAGGGGGGATGGGGGGATTTGAATACAAAGTCGTGTGGGTTGGATAAGTTTCAGGTAATGCCGGATGGGAAGTAAAAAGAAATACTATGCCGTTGTTCGTGGTTTTTGCCCCGGCATTTATAACTCATGGTATGGCCCCGGCGGGGCAGAGGAACAGGTAAGGGGATATGCAAACGCCCTTTTCCAGGGATTCGGCAGCCGGGAAGAGGCGGAAGTATGGCAAAAAAAGGGGACGCCGGCCAGGCGAACTGAAGCAGCTATTGCCACAAAACCTGTCATGACAGGTAAAGGCAGGCGAACTGAAACGGCGGATACGAACACTGCGCCTGAAATTGTTGCACCTGTTAAGGCGCCAGCGCAAAAAATCATCATTTACACCGACGGCGGGTGCAAGCGGAATCCGGGACCGGGCGGATACGGGGCGGTGGTGATGGACGGGAGCAGCCGCAGGGAGCTGACGCAGGGATTTCGGCTGACGACGAACAACCGCATGGAGCTTATGGCCTGCATCGCCGCGTTGCAATCACTGACCGATTCAGCCGCCGTTGTTCTCCACAGCGATTCTCAGTATGTGGTAAACGGGATCGAAAAGGGTTGGGCAAAAAAGTGGCGGGCAAAAGGCTGGATGCGCACAAAAGAGGAGGCGGCTGTCAACGCCGATCTCTGGGCGGCGCTACTGGAGCTCTGCGATCGCCATCGGGTGCAGTTTGTCTGGGTGCGCGGCCATGCCGGAACAAGGGAAAATGAGCGTTGCGACAGGTTGGCGACTCAAGCCGCCCTGGGCCGGGACCTGCTTGAAGACACAGGTTATCTCTGCCAGGGGCAACGGCCTGCGGAGTAACTGTCAGCCGCATGCAATTGCCAGGTTCATCTGTCCCGGCACGGACGGAAACCATTTTTTGTTGCGGCAAGAGGACCTTTGAATTTCTCTACAAATGTTCTTTATTGTCATTCCCGTGAAGACGGGAAAGCGAAGCTTAATGTTCATAATCCAGTATTTTCAAGGTCTTCTGGATTCCCGCCTGCGCGGGAATGACAGCGTGGGGGGCATTTTTCAAAGTCTCGCAAGGTTTAATGTAATTTTTTCCAATAAAAAAACTGGAGGTTAAAAATGGAACGTTCTTTAGTTTTGGTAAAACCGGATGGCGTGCAGCGCGGTCTTACAGGCGAGGTCATCAGCCGCCTGGAAAGACGCGGGCTGCTTCTTGTGGGCGCAAAGTTCATGCAGGTAAGCCGGGAACTTGCCGAGGAGCATTATGCCATTCACAGGGGAAAGCCCTTTTATGAGGGACTGATCGCCTATATAACTGCCTCGCCGGTGCTGGCGATGGTCTGGGAAGGGCCGAACGCGATTGCGGCAATCCGGCAGACGATGGGGGCCACCCGTCCTCTGGAGGCGGCGCCGGGGACGATCCGCCATGACTTTGCGCTGGAGGTCGGCCGCAATCTTACCCACGCCTCCGACAGCCCGGAAAACGGCGCAACGGAGGCGGCTTTGTGGTTTAAACAAGACGAACTTGTTTCCTGGCGCCGCGCCGTGGATCCATGGATATTTGAATGACGGCAATCCTGCGGGCAACAGTATCGGTTATTTTGGTCTTGCTGCTGCCGTTTGCGGCGGTGGCAGCGGGAGAAAAGAGCGGCGACGAAGCGGTACTCGCCGCTTACCGGGCCTTTTTGGCCCGCGATGGGGTTGTTATAGCCGGTCAAATCGAAAAAACAAGGAACCATGTCCTTGCAGCATACGTTCGCTACTGGGCAATCAGCCTGCGGCTCAAAGATGTTGAACCTGAAGAAATTAATGACTTTTTTGACAAATACGCAGGAACCGTGCTCGCCGAGCGGCTGCGGCAGGAGTGGCTGCATGAACTGGGCAAACAAGGCAGGTGGGAGCAGTTCCGACTGCAATTCCCGCTTTTGCCGAGGGCCGATTCCGAAAACAAATGCTACGCCCTCCAGGAAAGTCTGCAGCGGCAGGGGATAAACGATCGCCTAACTGCTGACTTCAAAGGCTTCTGGAATGCCCCGCGCTCCTTGCCGGAGGGATGCCTGCCGGTCGCCGCGGCATTGGTCAACGCCGGCCGCCTCTCCGCCCCGGACATCGAGGCGCGGCTGCGGCGGCTGCTGATGGAGAATCTTGTTTCAGCTGCGCGGCGTACCAGGGAGCTGGCGTTCGCAGATGATCTGCCGGGCGCAAAACAGATTGAGGAGGCTTTTCGATACCCGGCCTCTTTCCTGGCGCAGGATGAAGCAATTCTCAAAACTGCGAAAGGTGCGGAACTCGCCTTTTTTGCCCTTTTGTCTCTGGCCCGCAGCGACTTGCCGGGCGCCGCAACCCTGCTGGAAGACAAGCTCAAAACAATCCTTTCCCTGCAGGATCAGCAGCGCTTATGGGCGTATCTCGCCACGCGAGGCGCCCGCCGTCACCTTCCGGAATCACTGGAGTGGTTCAAAAAGGGCGAGAAGGAAGCGCTTGCCGGGGAACAGCTTGTCTGGCGAACGCGCATCGCGCTAAGACAGGAAAACTGGCCTGAGGTAAAAAGCGCGATAGAGGGCATGACCGCCTCGCTGCGCAACGAATCAGCCTGGACATACTGGATGGGACGGTCGCTTGGCATGACTGGAAACAACGAAGCAGGCCGGGATCTTTTCAAGAAGATTTCCGGTCGTTATGATTTCTATGGACTGTTGGCCGCCGAGGAATTGGGGATTCCGTTGCCGATGCCCCCCCAGGCGGCAGAGTCAACCAGGGAAGAGCTATCGCAGGTTGCCGGACGCCCCGCCCTTCAGAGGGCGCTTGCCCTCTACCGGCTCAATTTACGAACGGAAGCAGCCAGGGAGTGGCGGTGGGGTTTGCGTTCGCTGAGAGATCGACAATTGCTGGCGGCGGCAGAGCTGGCAAGAATAAACGGCGTTTGGGATCGCTCGGCCAATACGGCGGAGCTGACGTCTTCCGAACACAATTTTGCGCTGCGCTATCCGACGCCTTACAAAGATATCCTCATAAAGAATGCCCGCAATTGTAATCTCGAAGAGGCAGTGGTGCTGGGGCTTGCACGACAGGAAAGCCTCTTTGCTGCCGAAGCCAGGTCGCCGGCCGGGGCAATGGGGCTGATGCAGTTGATGCCGGAAACAGCGCGCATCACCGCCCGCAAAATCGGTATGGCTGGGTTCAATAACGCGATGTTGACAAGGCCGGAGGTAAATATCGAGTTGGGGACGTCCTATCTGCGCGGCATAATGAAACGGTTTTCCGCAAATTATGCGTTTGCCGCGGCCGCTTACAACGCCGGACCACGCCGCGCCGAGAAGTGGCGAAACGCCAAACCGCTGGAAGGGGCGATCTACGTCGAATCAATCCCGTTTACGGAAACGCGCCTTTACGTAAAGAAGGTTCTGGCCAACGCCGTTTACTACTCGCTCCTTTACGGACTCAAACCGTTAGCTCTCAAGCAGATGCTCGGCACAATCGGGGGCAGTGCGGAAAGCGAGGCTTCTTCACCGAACCAAGGCGAGCAGGGTTATGATTACTGATATGGAGTTTTACATTTGTTCGTCGAGCATTGCCTTGATTTTCGCCTCCGGAACGGCGCCGATGACCTGATTTGCCTTTTCGCCGCCCTTGAAAACCATCAAGGTTGGAATGCTGCGGATGCCGTATTTGATCGCGGTTTCCGGCGCCTCGTCAACGTTGATCTTGCAGAAGCCGGCCTTTCCCGCATATTCTTCAGCCAGTTTTTCGACAACGGGGGAAATCTTCTTGCAGGGACCGCACCAGGGCGCCCAGAAATCAACAAGCGTCGGCAGTTCTGCCTTGATAACCACATCTTGAAAATTGTTATCTGTAACCTCGTGAACCATCAGTCTTGAACCTCCTTCTTGCCGAATAATAATCCTTCGTTCCGGTTTTACACTGCGAACCGCAGTGTTGGTTCATCCCCCTCAGGAAGAATGACAGGGCGCAGAAAAGGACGATGACGCCCCCGCTGCACTGCCGCTTCCTGAACATGAAAAAGCTGACAACTGGATATCTGTTTTTTCGTGCCCGCATTCCGGACAAACAACATGATACTTGTCATCGCTGCGAATGCACAGATATTCGAATATCTTTCCGCATTTTCTACATTTAAACTCATGTATCGGCACTGCCTTCACCTCCTGAACGTAATAAAAAAAACCATCAGAACCACTTCTGTCACATGTTCGAATATATTGACGGAAGCTCGCAATGTCAACACACAATCCTCTTGACACACCTGACGCTTGTCCCTATACTCGCATCCGTCTCAGACGCATTTCTTAATAAAAAAGGAGGAAAAAGCTATGGAAAAAGGGAAAAAGGGCTTTGTAAAAAAGTTGGCGAGCGTGTGTGCGGCTGTTTTGCTGGCAGCCGGAACGGCGGCAACGGTTGGCGCCGCTGATAAGAATATGGTGCTTGCCACCGGTGGCACAGCCGGGACTTATTACCCGTTTGGCGGCGCTCTGGCCAAAATATGGAATTCCAAAGTTCCAGGGATGAACATTACCGCCCAGGCAACCGGAGCTTCCGTAGAAAATGTGCGTCTTGTGAATCGCAATGAAGCGGAACTGGCTATCGTCCAGAGCGATACAGTCGATTTTGCCTTCAACGCCAAAGAGGCGTTCAAGGAGAAACTGACCAAGATGGCTGCCTTGGCCGTTCTCTATCCGGAAGTGATCCAGGTGGTAGTAAGGGGAGACAGCAAGATCGATAGTTTCGATGATCTGAAGGGGATGAAGATCGGAGTCGGCGCTCCCGGAAGCGGCACCGAAGCCAATTTCCGTCAGCTCTGCGACATCTATGGCCTGAAGAAAGAGGATGTGAAGGCGCAGTATCTTTCGTTCGCCGAAAGCGCCGAGCAGTTCAAGGACAAACACATCGACGCGTTCATCGTCACGGCGGGCATTCCCAACGCCGCGATCATGGATATTGGCGCCCAGCACAGCGTGAAGATCATTAACATCGCCGACGACAAGGCCGCCCTCATCGTCAAGAAATATCCCTTCCTCAGCTCCTTCACCATCCCGGCCAACACATATAAAAACCAGACCGGTCCGGTGAAGACTGTAGCAGTAAACGCGGTTCTCATCGCCAGCACCGATTTGAAAGCTAATTTGGTATACAACCTGGTGAAATCGATGTTCGAAAACCAGAGTGAACTCGCCATGTCCCATGCAAAGGGGAAGGAACTGAGTTTGAAAACCGCGTCTTCCGGCGTTTCCATTCCCTTTCATCCGGGTGCGATCAAGTACTACAAAGAAAAAGGAATGATGAAATGATCGGGGAAAGACGGGAATGGAACAGCCCCATCTTCTCCGTATTTTCATCAAAGGTTTGAAAAGAATCATGCCGGGGGCGTTAATTGCTGTAGCAGTCCTCGGCATGCTGTTTTTTTTTATGATACCCACGCAAATCGTTCTGGTCGTCAAAACTGTCAAGCAGGATCAAACAGTTCTCTGTGCCCGCATGACCGACGCAGAGGAATGGGCGGTTTTCTATATTCATTCGGTCAACAAACGTCCGGTTTACGATTATCTGCGAATTGAAGGAACAAAACTCCGGATTGTCCGTTCCCGTTACGACGCCTTCGGAGCCGGGATGCCGGAGGTTTCTTCGCCTGAAAACCCCCTCCGGGTTGGCCCGGATGGCTGGCTCGAATACACGGTCAATCGTCTGGTTCCCGATGTTGCCATTTTTGTGGGGCGGGTGGCCGGGCATGTGCTGCATCTGAAAGGGCGGGATATTCCCTTCGTCTCGCTGGCAAAACCGGGGCAGGCCCTCCGTTTTTCCGTGGAAAAGCAGTCATTATATCAAACACTCAGAGGAAGGTGTTTATGGAAATGAGCAGTGAACTGAAGCAGGCCAATGACCAGAAAGTTTCAGAACATACCGGCAGCACTGGAGAAATGGTTTCCGAAGTTTCACAGGAAGAGCTGGAGAAGCTGCTCCAAAAGGTTGACAAGGAATCAACATTCCGGAAGTTTGCCGGATTCGACCACTGGCTGGTTTTCTGGATAGCCGTTGCGTTCGCCTGTTTCCATGTGTATACGGCAATGTTCGGGATGCTTCCGGCCCAGATGCAGCGGTCGGTGCACCTATCTTTTGCCTTCGCCCTCGTCTTTCTTCTCTTCCCCATGACCACGAAAAAGACCCTCAATAAACTCCAGTGGTACAATTATCTCTTTGCAGCCTTCGCGGTTTATGTGGGCGCCTACATAACCATCAACTACACCCGCATCATGGAAGCCGGAGGCGACTATACTCAAATGGACTACATCGTCGGCGCCTGCGGGGTGCTCCTCACCCTGGAAGCGGCGCGCCGCGTTGTGGGGTTGCCGATCGTTATCATTGCCTCGATATTTCTTTTGTACTCGTATTTTGGCCCCTATTTCCCCGGATTTCTCGCCCATCGCGGTTACTCCATTCGGCGGATAGTGTCGCACATGTATTTCACGACGGAGGGAATCCTCGGCATCCCTCTCGGGGTATCCGCCACGTTCATTTTTCTCTTCATCCTCTTTGGCGCCTTTCTTGAAAAAACCGGGGTCGGCAGGCTTTTCATCGACATCGCCGACTCTATCGCCGGCTGGGCGTCAGGAGGGCCTGCGAAGGTCGCGGTAATCACCAGCGCTTTGGAGGGCACCGTCTCCGGAAGCTCCGTCGCCAATACGGTCGGATCCGGAAGTTTTACCATCCCGATGATGAAAAAACTCGGATACCGGCCGGAATTTGCAGGCGCCGTCGAGGCAGCAGCATCGACGGGCGGTCAGATCATGCCCCCCATCATGGGCGCCGCGGCCTTTCTGATAGCGGAGTTCACCAACACCCCCTATGTCGTTATAGCCAAAGCTGCCGCCATTCCGGCCTGTTTGTACTTCCTCGGTATCTTTATCGAGGTGCATTTCGAGGCTAAGCGGTGCGGTCTCAAAGGATTGAGCCGCGACCAGTTGCCTAAATTTTTCCATGTCCTGAAAGAAAGGGGGCATCTTTTTGTCCCGTTGCTTGCCATTATCTACGTCCTGACCGAAGGATATACCCCGACCTTTGCAGCCCTTGTCGGTCTGGGGCTGTCAATCCTGGCAGGGCTGATCAAAAAAGCCACCCGCATGAGTCTTTGGGATATTGTCACCGCCATGCAGACGGGGGCAAGAGGGGCAGTCGGCGTCGCCATTGCCTGCGCCACGGCGGGGATCATCGTCGGCGTCGTCACCTTGACCGGAATCGGCCTAAAAATGGGCAACGGCATAGTGGACATTGCCGGAGGAAATCTGTTTTTCACTCTTTTCTTCACGATGATTACATCGCTGATTCTTGGCATGGGCGTCCCGACTACGGCAAACTACGTCATCACCTCCACGATTGCCGCTCCCGCTCTCGTCATGCTGGGAGTGCCGCTCCTGGCGGCGCATCTGTTCGTCTTTTACTTTGGAATCGTGGCGGACATAACCCCCCCCGTGGCGCTGGCCGCCTACGCCGGTGCGGGCATCGCCAAAGCGGACCCTTTCTGGACAGGGGTCACAGCCACCAAGCTTGCAATCGGCGCCTTTATCATCCCGTATATCTTCGTTTACAATCCGGCGATGATTCTGATAGGCACAACTCCGCTGCTCCTTGTACGCAACCTGATCACCGCCTGCGGAGGAATGTTTGGCGTCGGCGTCGCAATGATCGGATTCTGTTTCACAAATATGAAATGGTGGGAGCGGATCTGGTTTGCCTTGGCGGGACTGCTTTTGATCGATCCCGGCGCCGTAACCGATCTGATCGGCATCGGCATGATGGCGCTGGGGATTCTCTATCAGTGGCGCACCAGCCGGACTGTAAAATCCGTCGTTCCGGCCGGATAACAAAAACTTTCTCTCTCACCCCTCCCCCCTCCCTCGCCAAGGGGGAGGAAAAGCAATCGGCGGATTATAGATTCAGAATGACTCGCTTGCAAGCGCAGAGTCGATCAGTTTGCCGGAGATGGCCCCCTCCCGGAGAATTCGGGGTGGAAAGACGGTGACGTCGAGAATGGTCGAGCCGGGCGCACCCGGCGTTTCACCGCCATCGATTATTGCATCGGGAAGACTGTCGAGTGAGGTCATTACCCCTGCGGCAGTGGCATTTTCCGGTTCCCCGGAGAGGTTGGCGCTGGTTGCGGTAAGAGGGGCGCCGAGTTCCCGGGCAAGCAGGGCGGCGATTGGGTGACTGGAGATACGGATTCCAATCTTCCCGGTTCCTGCGGTCAGGCGGGGGGAAACAGCGGGCGCTGTCCCAAAAACCATAGTGAGCGGACCGGGCCAGAATCGCTTCATCAATATTCTCGCCCCGTTCGGTATTTCCGCCACGAGAGGAAGCAGATCATTTTCGCCTGCAACTATAACCGCAAGGGGATTGTTGAAGGCCCGCCCCTTGATGTTGAATATTTTCTCAACCGCGTTTTCATTGTTTGCAGCCGCACCCAGGGCGTAGAAGGTCTCCGCCGGGTAGGCGACGACGCCGCCATCCTTAAGAATGGCAACGGCCGCGGCGATTTTCTCCGGTTCCGGATTCCGGGGATCGATCGTAAGCAGAATCGTCATGTCACTTTTTGAGGTGGAGCTGTTTTTTCTCTACATCTTCGGCCATCTTTACAACATAGGCGTCGAGCTTTGCAGCAAGGGCCGGATTCTCCCCGGCCAGTATCCGGACAACAAAAAGGGCGGCGTTTTTTGCCCCGGCCTTGCCGATAGCCATAGTTGCCACGGGGATTCCGCCGGGCATCTGGACCGTTGCCAGCAGCGCGTCAAGACCGTGGAGCGAGGTGGCATCGATGGGCACTCCGATCACCGGTAGCGGGGTCTGCGCGGCGATCACCCCGGCAAGATGGGCGGCGGCCCCCGCCCCGACGATGATTACCCGAATCCCCCGTCCGGCGGCGGCGCGGGCAAATTTGGTTGTCCGTTCCGGTGTCCGGTGCGCCGAGGTGAGAAAAAGCTCATAAGAAACGGAGAAAGACTCCAGAATTTTTGCTGCCTCTTCCATAACGGGGAGATCGGAATCGCTTCCCATTACAACGCTGACCAGCACACCTGCTTTTTTTGGCATATTTTCACCTCAAAACGACGTTTAATGTTGATAAACCCCCATGCCCGAAGCGGGCACAACCAAGCATGAAAATCCCCCCCATCCCCCCTTTGGCAAAGGGGGGATGGGGGGATTTTCATATAAATTTTTATCAGTGTTTGAAATGCCTCATGCCGGTAAACAGCATGGCGATGTTGTGCTCGTCCGCCGCCTTGATCGCCTCTTCATCCTTCAGCGAGCCTCCCGGCTGGACGATCGCGGTGATTCCCGCTCGGGCGGCGATGTCTATCCCGTCGCGGAAGGGAAAAAAGGCATCCGAGCCGACCACGCAGCCGGAAGTGGGAATGACCGCCTTCATGATCGCCAGCTTGACCGAATCAACCCGGCTGGTTTGACCGGCGCCGAATCCGACAAGCTGATCGCTGGTTGTAAAGACAATCGCGTTGGATTTCACGTGTTTGACGATCCGCCAGGCAAAATCGAGCGCCTGGTATTCAATTTCGGTAGGGCTGCGCCGGGTAACAACGCGGGCCTTTTTGATGTCATATTCAGCGCTGTCCCTTTCCTGCACCAGCAATCCGCCCATCACCCGTCTAAAATCATGGCCGGCGGTGCGCCTGTCGCACGCGGCGGGTATTTCCAGAACCCGGACATTCTGACGGGTTCCCAGAATTTCTGCCGCTTCGGAGGAAAAAGCGGGGGCAATAATCACCTCAAAAAAGGTTTTAATCAACTCTTGGGCCGTTTTGGCATCCACCGGACGGTTCAGGGCGACGATGCCGCCAAAGGCGGAGACGGGATCGCCCGCGAGCGCCTTCTGAAAGGCCACCGTCATGTCGCCATCCGAAGTCGCGGCGCCGCAGGGATTGGCGTGTTTGACGATCACCGCCCCAGGGAGCGAAAAATCGGAGACGACCTGCCAGGCGGCGTCGCTGTCCATGATGTTGTTGTAGGAGAGTTCCTTTCCCTGGAGCTGCCGTGCGTTGGAAAGCGCGGAGAGGCTGGGGTTGTTCTCCCGGTAAAAGGCCGCTTTCTGATGAGGATTTTCCCCGTAGCGGAGCTCCTGCGCCTTGGCAAACTGAAACGTGAAGGTGTCGGGGAAATCCTTTTTCTCCTCTTCGCCGGCGGCAAGCAGTCCGAGATAGTTGGAAATTGCCCCGTCATAGCGCGCGGTAAGCTGGAAGGTTTTTTTGGCCAGTTCGAAGTTGGTCGCCTCCGAGATCCTGCCCCCCGTTTCTTGCATCGCGGCGATAATTTTCGGGTAATCGGCTGGATCGGTGACAACGCTCACGAAGCGGTAGTTTTTGGACGCGGCGCGCAGCATCGTCGGCCCGCCGATATCGATGTTTTCGATCGCCTCCGCAAGCGTGCAGCCCGCCCGGGCGACTGTGTCCTCAAAACGGTAGAGATTGATGACGACCATATCGATCAGACCGATTCCATGTTTTCTCAAGGCTTCCAGATGCCCCGCGTTGTCCCTCAGCGCCAGCAGGCCGCCGTGGATCTTAGGGTGCAGGGTTTTGAGCCTGCCGTCCATCATTTCCGGGAACCCAGTGTAATCCGATACATCGATAACGGCAATCCCACCGTTGCGCAATTGCGCGGCGGTGCCGCCGGTAGAGAGTATCTCGACGCCGAATTCCTGAAGGCCCCTGGCGAATTCGACGATCCCCGTTTTGTCCGTAACGCTGATCAGCGCCCGTTTTATCTGATTTTGTTGCATCATAACCTCCCGTGTAGATTACCGAAACGGCAGTTGTGGCCATCCCTGCCTTTTATCTTAAAATACATTTTTCAGTTTTTTCATGTGATCGATGCGTTTCTGAATAAGCTCTGCGCCGCCGATGTCCGGGCGGTGATCAACCGGCCCCCGGATCGCCTGGACGGCGCCCTCCGCAATGCTTTCCGCAGCGGCAATGTCGGCGGCGATTCCGACCACCCCGATCGCCCGTGACGATGTCATGTAGAGCCCGTCCGGTTTTTGGTCAACGGAGGAGTAGTACAGCCTTGCCCCCGTTGTGTCGCCGATTTCGATCCGGGCAGCTCGGGACGTATCACCCGAACCGCGTTCCGCAAGACCGTAACCTTGCGGAACGACATATTTGCAGACCGTAGCCTTGCCCTCGAATTTTACGTCAAGATCCTCCAGCCGGCCGGTTATAATCGCCTCGCAGAGCTTAATGAAATCGGTTTGCAGAAGCGGGAGGATGTTCATCGCCTCGGGATCGCCGAAACGGGCGTTGTATTCGATAAGCCGTACCCCGGAGCTGGTTGTCATGAACCCGCCGTAGAGCACCCCTTTGTAGGGCGTTCCCGTTTCTATCCTCAGCGCCTCGGCCACCTTGCGGGTGATCGAAAGACCATCGGCAACGGCATCGGCAGCAAGAAACGGCAGAAGATGGTCGGCGCCGGAATAGGAGCCCATCCCCCCAGTGTTCGGGCCGCGATCCCCGACAAAACGCCGTTTATGATCCTGCACCGGCGGAGTGGCGACGACCGTCCAGCCATCGCACAGACATTGCAGGGAAAACTCCTCCCCCTCCAGCTTTTCCTCAATGGTAACGCCTGGATGTGCGGTGATGATTTCACGGCAGAACTTAATTGCCTCCGCCTTTTCATGAAAATGATCCCCCTGGACCAGCACCCCCTTGCCCCCGGTAAGGCCGTCCGGCTTGAGGACAACCTCTTCGAGCTCGTTGAGAAATTCCGGAATTCCGTCCATTGTCGTGAAATTCCGGAAACGGGGATTGCCGGCGATGCCGTATTTCGCAAGCAGATTTCGCGTAAAAGACTTTGAGGTTTCCAGTCGGGCAAGAGAGCTGGTCGGCCCGACGGCGGGAATTCCCTTTGCCGCAAGCGCGTCCACCACGCCGTTGCTCAGCGGCTCTTCCGGACCGACGAAGGCGAAATCGGCTTTGCACTCCCCAGCGAACGCCGTTATCGCCTGCGGGTCGTCATAGCGACCCAGATGAATTTTTTCCGACAGGGATGCTATCCCGGGGTTGTTTGCCTTCATAAAAGAGTAAAGGCAAGGGGCCTGTTGCGAGCGCATGATCGCCTCCGCGAGCGCGTGTTCTCTTGCCCCGTTACCGACAAGCAGGACTCTGGTCATAGGGTAATCTCCTTTGATGCAATTGTAAAACCATTTGTCATTCCCGAATGTCTCTATCGGGAATATGGTTTTTCAAGCAGTTAGAACCAGATTCCCGCTCAGAATCGTTGCGGGAATGACAAGAATGGGGAGTTTTGCAATTACCTCCTTTTATTGCTACAGCAATGAACAATCGCAAAACGCCTTTTTTCAATCCCCTTTTGCGACGCATTCAGGTTGAAAGGCACAAGCTTTCTTTGTTACATAACGGAAAAAGGGATGTTAGTCAAATTAATCTGCTTCTAAGAGTTGACCACCGACAGGATTGACAAAACCTTATCGATCATGATAGCGTAGTACAAAATTGATCGATAGAGGAAATGCCATGCAATCAGTAACAGTATCGCCAAAATATCAGGTTGTTATACCAAAAAATACCAGGGAGGCATTGAACATCCATCCGGGCCAAAAAATGCAGGTTATTGAATATGCCGGAAGAATTGAATTTATTCCCGAGCGGGATATCAAGGAACTCCGTGGTTTCCTCAAGGGCATCAATACGGAATTCAAACGAGAGGCAGACAGGGTATGAATGTCGTGGATTCTTCCGGCTGGCTTGCCTATTTCGCGGATGAGCCTAATGCCGATGCTTTCATGAACCCGCTGAGCAATTCAGCGGTACTCGTTGTCCCAACGGTAACCATATATGAGGTTTTTAAGGTCATTCTTCGGGAAACCGGCGAGGATGACGCACTGCAGGCGGTTGTTGCCATGCAGAAGGGAACGGTTGTAGGTCTGAACGCGCAATTGGCGATCGCCGCTGCAAAACTCAGCATCGAGCATAGTCTGCCGATGGCGGACAGCATCATTCTCGCAACCGCGCAGGCATTCAAAGCCCTGCTCTGGACTCAGGATGCAGATTTTAAAGATATCGGCAATGTTAAATATTTCCCAAAGAAATAGCTAACTTATTCAGAGGTTATTGATGATCGACAAAAAAACGGGATTTTCGACCATTATTCTCGCGGCCGGCAAGGGTACGCGGATGAAATCGGATATTGCCAAGGTATTGCACCCCCTCGGCGGCGTTCCGCTGCTTTCCTGGCCGATCAAGGCGGCGCGGGAAGCCGGTTCCAGCAGAATCGTTGTGGTGATCGGCCATCAGGCGGAGCGGATTCGCGCGCTGTTTCAGGAGTCGGATTTGATTTTCGTGGAACAACGGGAGCTCTTGGGAACAGGACATGCCGTGCTTCAGGCCCGGGAGGCGTTTCAGGGACAAAGCGCAGAGGTTGTCATCCTGTGCGGCGATGTTCCGCTCATCAGGCCTTCCACCATCAGGGCCCTTTACGAGAAGCGTAGAAACGACCGGGCAGTGGTCACAGTGCTCACGACGGTTGTCGATAAGCCGACCGGTTATGGCCGGGTGATAAAAACGGGAGATGGCCAGGTGGCCAGAATCGTTGAGGAGAAGGACGCGACCGCCGAGGAAAAGCTCGTTCGGGAGATAAACACCGGCATCTACTGCATTGAGAGCCCCTTCCTTTTTACTGCCGTCGCCAGCCTCGGCGACAAAAACGCGCAACGGGAGTATTACCTCACCGACATAATTGAAATTGCCTGTAAAAATGGCCTGTTGGCCACCTCTTTGCTGGTTTCTGATCCGGCGGAAGTCGCAGGGATCAACACTCCGGAGGACCTGCAGCGAGCGGCTCTTGTCCTTGCCAATCTACCCTGACGGCGCAGCCTTTGAAAAATTTACGCAAACGAGGTAATTGCAAAATTCCCCATTCTTGTCATTCCCGCAACGATTCTGAGCGGGAATCTGGTTCTAACTGCTTGAAAAACCATATTCCCGATAGAGACATTCGGGAATGACAAATGGTTTTGCAATTGTCTCAAACATTATTCGCTTTCTGCCTTCCCCGCTTTGCCAAGCAGAAGCGCAACTATTTTGCAGACCCTGCGACGGCATTGTTATGGATAGTAAAAATATTCAGATGAAAATAGGTAATTTGCAACTGAAAAGCACGATTTTTCTGGCCCCGCTGGCGGGGATCACGGATTTGCCGTTCCGCACCATTGTGCGTTCGTTCGGCTGCGACCTCGCCTATACCGAGATGATAAGCGCGGTCGGACTGGTCAGGAAAACGGGCAAGACCCTGCGGTATCTCGCTTCCAGCCCCCTTGACCGCCCACTCGGGGTGCAGCTTTTCGGAAATGACCCGGAAGTTATTGCCGAAGCGGCAAGAATCGCCGAACAGCACGGGGCCGATTTAATAGATTTTAATATGGGATGTCCGGTAAAAAAGGTGACCAAAGCCGGCGCCGGCTCAGCGCTGATGAAGGAGCCCCAACTCGCTGCGGCGATTATGCAAGCGGTAAGAAAGGCGACAGCCCTGCCCTTTACGGTAAAAATTCGTTCCGGATGGAGCGGCCGGCAGGTAAACGCCCTGGAGATCGGCAAGCTTGCCGAGGATGCCGGATGCGATGCCGTGACCCTCCACCCCCGCACCGCCGACCAGGGTTACAGCGGCCGGGCGGACTGGGATTTGATTGCAGCGTTGAAAGGGCAGATCGGGATTCCTGTTATCGGCAGCGGGGATATCCGCAAACCCCAGGATGCCGCGAGGATGTTTCAGGAAACGGGATGCGACGGCGCCATGATCGGCCGGGGAGCTTTGGGAAACCCGTGGATTATCGCCGAAACCTTAGCTTTTCTCGCAGGAAATACGTTTTCGCCGCCCACCCTTGCAGAAAGAGAGGAGATAATTATCCGCCATCTGGCTCTGGTCGCTGATTTCTACGGAGAACAGACCGGAGTCCGTGATTTTCGCAAGCACCTGCTGTGGTACACAAAAGGACTTACAGGGGGCGCCCGGTTTCGGGAGGCGGCAGGGAAGATAAGCAGCCGGGAAGCGGCAATAACGGCCCTGCACAACTACTTTTTGGCGATTGAAAGTGACAAATGAGTCAAGCGCCTGCCGATAATTCCTGTAAATAATTCCTTGACTTTCCGATGGCATCCCGGCATAATCGCGCCGAATTTTGCAGTGTCGGAGTTTTTTCCGGCATGATAATAATATTAACTGAAAAGGAGATTTTAAGAGCCGTGGAATTTCAGAAATTTTCCGAGCTGGAAAGCAAGATAAGCGGTCTGTTGGGTGATTATGCCCTGCTGAAGAAGAGAAATCTCGAGTTGGAGGAAGAACTTCAAAATAAGACCAGTGAGTTGGAAGAGGCTAATTCGAAATTGGAGGGGTTAAAGGAAGACAAGGATGCCGTGCGCTCAAAGGTGGATTCGCTCCTTGACTTGCTTCAGGAAATAAAGGCGCCCTGACAACAAAGTCCATGTTCATAATTTGTTGAGAGGTTTATGGTGAACAAGCGCTTTGAATTTAATATCCTGGGGCAGCAACTGTCGGTAGTAAGCGATTCGGGGGATGAGCATGTAGCCAATGTTATACGGTATGTCGGCAGCAAGGTTGAAGAAGTGCAGAAATCAGCCGGTAGCAATACCCTTACTGTCGCCATTCTGGCCGCTTTGAATATCGCGGATGAGTATTTGCAGATTGCTGAAAAAAATGAGCATATTTACGACAATTTGGAGAGTAAAGCCGAACAGTTGATACGTTCGATAAATGAGACAAGATAAGCGGGCAATCCCCTGAAATGTAAGTTATCAATATTATTTCTTTTTAGATGAGGAGTTACGGTCGGTCGCTCTTTAATGGCTGTATGCAAATCTGCCTTTTCGGAAATGATTGATATCATACGTCGCCTTTCCAAATAGTTCCAGACAACTGCCGATTACGACACAGGACTTTTTTTCATAAGCACCCCACCAACGGCGCCTCTTGCATCCCTATAAATGCCAGACAGTTTTCCTCTGTCCAGTCTTTACGTTTGGACGCAAAAACAAGGAGGTGACAACTTTGTTATATACAACAATCTTTATACTGTCCCTGCTGGCGGCCCTTGCCGCAGGCGGGATAATCGGCTTTGCCCTGCGGCAAAAACTCGCGCGTAAGAAACTGGAATCCTCCGAAAGTCTCTCGGCGAGAATCCTTAACGAGGCAAGAAAAGAAGCAGAGACAATTAAAAAGGACGCCATCCTGCAGGCAAAGGAAAACCTGCTCAAGGTCAAAACCGACTTCGATAAAGACGCAAAAGAAAGAAAGGAAGAGCTGGAATCACTGGAACGCCGACTCCGGTCGAAGGAAGAGAACCTCGAACGGCGTTCCGATACTTTCGCCCAGAAGGAAAGCGCGTTAGAAAACAGGGAGCGGTTGAGCCTGCAGAAAGAGACGCAGATTAACGAAAAAAATGAAAAGATTGAGCGCCTGTTACAGGAGCAGCGGGTAAAGCTGGAGCAGGTCGCCGGCCTTACCGCGGAAGAGGCAAAAAATGTTCTCATTCAGTCTATGGAAGCCGAGGCGAGGCGCGAAGCGGCACTGATGATTAGGAAGATAGACGAGGAGGCCCGGCGAACCGCGGATAAAGCGGCCAGGGAAGTAATCGCCTACGCGATCCAGCGCTATTCCAATGATTATGTTGCGGAAAACACCGTTTCCGTTGTCAATTTGCCGAATGACGAGATGAAGGGGCGCATCATTGGCCGCGAAGGCCGAAATATCCGGGCCATTGAAGCGGCAACAGGGATAGATCTGATTGTTGATGACACCCCGGAGGCGGTGGTTCTGTCCAGCTTTGATCCAGTCCGGCGGGAAGTGGCGCGTCTTTCGCTGGAACGCTTGATCACGGATGGGCGCATCCATCCCGGGCGGATAGAGGAAATTGTCAAAAAGGTCCGGTCAGAGGTGGACGCGATCATCAAGGAAACCGGGGAAAGGGTTTGCTTCGATGTCGGCGTGCATGATCTGCATCCGGAACTGGTGGCGATGATCGGCAGCCTCAAGTATCGGACGAGTTACTCGCAGAATGTTCTCGAACACTCCATCGAAGTGGCACATTTAACGGGGATGATGGCGGCCGAACTCAAGATGAACGTGAAGGAGGCCAAAAGGGCCGGGTTGCTGCACGACATCGGGAAATCGATCGACCACAAGGTGGAGGGCTCACATGCCGCGATTGGGGCGGATTATGCGAAGCGTTTCGGCGAACCTCCGCGCATTGTGCAGGCAATCGCCGCCCACCATGAGGATCCGATGATCAATACCCCGCTCGGTGTCCTGATTCAAGCGGCGGACAGCCTGTCGGCGGCGCGGCCGGGGGCGCGGCGGGAGATGCTGGAAAACTACGTCAAGCGTCTCGAAGAGCTCGAAAGCATTGCCAATTCCTTCAGCGGCGTGGACAAATGCTTTGCAATCCAAGCCGGACGGGAGATCCGCATCATGGTCGAAAACGAAAAGATTTCCGACAGCGATGCGGTCATGCTCTGCAAGGACATCGTCAAACGAATCGAAGCGGAATTGACGTATCCCGGGCAGATCAAAGTTACCGTAATCCGGGAAACGCGCGTTTCCGAACTCGCGCGATAGAGGCGCTTTTATGAAGATCCTTTTTATCGGCGATATTGTCGGAAAACCGGGGAGGCTGGCCGTCCGGGAACTGCTTCCCGAGCTCATCGAACAGCGGGGCATAGACTTCGTAATCGCCAATTGCGAAAACGCCGCTGCCGGGTTCGGCGTAACGGCTGATATCGTGAAGGAACTCTATAACGCCAATATCGACGTTCTGACCTCCGGAAATCATATCTGGGACAAAAAAGAAGTACTGGGTTTCATTGATAATTACGAAACCCTGCTCCGCCCGGCCAACTATCCCGAGGGGGCGCCCGGCCGGGGAAGCGTTCTGGCTTACACCGAAGGCAGAATTCCCGTCGGGGTCATAAATCTTCAGGGCCGCATCTTTATGAACCCGATAGACTGCCCGTTTCGCACCGCCGACCGGGAAATCGAAAAGCTGCAGAAGGCACAGATCATTATTGTTGATATGCATGCGGAGGCTTCCTCGGAAAAGATCGCCTTGAGCTGGTATCTGGACTCCCGGGTAAGCGCCGTTTTCGGCACGCACACCCATGTGCAGACGGCTGACGAGCGCATTCTGCCCGGAGGAACCGCCTGCATTACCGACGCCGGCATGACCGGCCCCCTCGATTCGGTCATCGGCATGCAGAAGGATGCGATCGTGCAAAGGTTCTTGCTGCAGATACCCAACAAGTTTGATGTCGCCAAAAACGACGTGCGCCTGCAGGGAGTGATTGTGGAAGTATCGCCGGAGGGCAGGGCCCTGGAGATAGAGCGCCTGAGCGTGCCTTTTCGGATGCGCTGATTAGAAAGTTTAAAGTTTAAAGTTGACGAACTCGTCGAAAGTGAAAAATGCCCAGGAATCGTCATTCCGGTGAAAACCGGAAAGCGGAGTTTAATGTTCATAACCGAGAGATTTCAAGGTGTTACAAAAGCACTGGATACCGTCTTTCGACGGTATGACGACTTGAGACCTGAATTTCTCCCGAAATGTTGTTAATTGTCATTCCCGTGAAAACGGGAATCTGGTCTTTTCGGGAACTTATAGATTATGAACATTAAGCTTCGCTTTCCCGCCTGCGCGGGAATGACAAAGAAGGGGCGTTTTTCAAAGGTCTCGACTTTTGACGAGAGCATCAAAGTTAGCGATGCAGGCTGTTAGACTGCAGGCAATAGGCTATTGGGAGGAAAAGAGTTTTGAGAAGCGTTTACGACATATTCAGGGAACGGGGTTTTATCGAACAGATCACCGACGAAGCGGAAATAGATGAGCTCCTTCAGGAAAAATCCATAACCTGTTATATCGGCTTTGATCCGACGGCGGCTTCGCTGCATATCGGTTCGCTCGTCCCGATCATGGCCCTGGCCCATATGCAACGACAAGGTCACCGCCCCATCGCGCTTGTAGGAGGCGGCACCGCGCTGATCGGCGATCCGTCGGGGAAAACCGAGATGCGCAAGATCCTCTCCCGGGAACAGATCAACGCCAATGCGGAGGGCATTAAAAAACAGCTCTCCCGCTATCTGGATTTCAGTGAAGGCAAGGCGCTGCTGCTCAATAACGCCGACTGGCTGACGCCGCTTAACTATATAGAATTTTTGAGGGATATCGGCAGGCACTTCAGCGTCAACCGGATGCTCGCCGCCGAGAGCTACCGGGTGCGTCTGGAAAAGGGGTTGAATTTCATTGAATTCAACTACATGCTGCTGCAGTCTTACGACTTTCTGCATCTCTTCAAAAACTGGGATTGCCTGATGCAGATGGGGGGAAACGATCAGTGGGGCAATATGGTCGCCGGCATTGACCTGATTCGCCGGATGGAAGAAAAGAAGGCCTACAGCCTCACCTTCCCGCTTATCACCACCTCCCAGGGACACAAGATGGGAAAAACGGAGAAGGGGACCGTCTGGTTAGATGCTTCTCTTACCTCCCCTTACGAATATTACCAGTTCTGGATCAACACGGAAGATGCCGATGTGGCGCGTTTTCTTTCCCTCTTCACCTTCCTGCCGATGGAGGAAATAGACGCGGTGAAAGGGCTTGCCGATGCCCGCCTGAACATGGCCAAGACGGTGCTGGCCTTTGAAGCAACAAGGATCACCCATGGCGAGGAGGCAGCGGCCGCCGCCTGGAAGGCATCTGCCGGCGCCTTCGGCTTGAAGCCGGTAGAAGCAGGGTTATTCCCCTCCAGCGCCATACCGCGCACAGCCGCAGGACTGGATACCGATGCGATTACGTCATTTCAAAAAAGCCGGGCTGAGCTGGAGGCGGGCATACCCGCTTTCGAACTGTTTCAGGAAGCCGGCTTGTGTTCCTCGCGGGGAGAGGCCAGACGTCTGCTCTCGCAGGGGGGAGGTTATGTAGGCGACCGGCAGATTAAGGCCTTTGATGAAAAGATTTCCCTTGCCGACGCCGACGCGAAGGGTGAAATAAGGCTGCGTAAGGGAAAGAAGCATTACGTTATCGTGACCGCTGTTTAAAACCCCCGTGCCCTGGGCGGGCACAACGAACGATGAAAACGTAGAGGTAATTGCAAAACTCCGTGTCATGCCCGAAAGCAAAGCTTAATGTTCATAATGTTTTTGTCGGGCATCCATGATTTCAAATAGTTAAAAACTGGATTATGAACATTAAACTTCGTTTTCCCGCCCAGAGTTTACCCCCGCGTAGGCGGGGGCGGGAATGACAGCGTTGGGAGTTTTGCAATTGGCTCCGTAGTTTAATGTTCACAAAGCGGAGCTTAATGTTCATAAAATGGAGGGACGCGCTCCGTCGCGTCCGGTCAGCCATTCAGCCTTTCGGTAAATTCATCAGGCTTAAAACTGTATTCCTGAGTGCCGTAACACTCCACCGCGAACGACGCGCAGACGCTTCCCATTTTCGCGCTCTGTTCAAGTTCCAGTCCCCGGACAAGCCCGCTGATCAGCCCTCCCCGGTAGGAGTCGCCGGCCCCGGTCGGGTCGGTAACCCTTCTCGTCTTTGCCGGAGCAATGCTGATATCGCCCTCCTTGGTGGAAATCCGTGAACCTGCTTCTCCCAACGTGGTGATGATCGCGCCGGCCAGTTCCAGCAGGTCTTTTTGCTTCATCCCTGTTTTATTGACGATAAGCTCCAGTTCGTAGTCGTTGACGATCAGTATTTTACAGCCCGAGATCGCCCGGAGCAGTTCGTTTGCATCCCAGACAGGCAGCGATTGCCCGGGATCAAATATGTAACTGATTCCCTTTTGCTTGCAGGCGGTTGGGTAATTGATCATATCGTCCATATTGCCGGGGGAGACGATAACAATGGTCTCTTCCGCCTTCATGCCCTCAAAATTCATGCCGGCGGGATGCTGCATGGCGCCAGGGTTGAACCCGGTAATTTGATTGTCGGCAAGGTCGGTCGTGATATAGGCCCCGGCGGTGAATTCCTCTTCGATGATCTTTATGGCCTCCGTTGAGATCCCGTTCTGGGCAAGCCATGCGAAGTAGCGCGCATAGTCCTGACCGATCGTCGCCGAGATGATCGGCTTTTCACCCATTAATCCCAAGGAGTAGGCAATATTTCCCGCGGTGCCGCCATATTTTTCCTTCATCCCGTTTACCTGAAAGCAGACGTTCAGAACGTGTATCTTGTCAGGCAGTATATGGTCGGAAAAATGTCCGGGAAAAGACATGATGCGGTCATAGGCAAGCGATCCGGAAACAATTATGTTCATAGCTGATCCTTTCTTGTGCGCTGTGGAGTGTTATTGGTGAAGACTAAGGAAGTTTTCCTTCATTTAACAGTTTCCGCTGAATTTCAATTATTTTTTTCATCAGATGCCGTTCATATTCCCTGCTGCTGCCGACAAATTTTACACAAACATGACGCAGGCTACGATCATGATGCAGGGGCGTCGTTATCCTCAAAACATTTGCCTTCAGCCGTAAAGAATCGCCATCTATAATCAGGGTCATTTCAAAATCTTCATTGATTCTCGGTAAATCATCGCCCCGATAGCTGAACTGAAATCCGCCGGCGGAAACATCGATGATGCTGAGTTTTCTGCCTTTCATTTCAATGGCGAAATTGCTGTCTGCGGGGGAATGGACGCGAAAATCCATCCTCAGGTTGCATATTTCCGGGTTGGTTGTGCGTTCCAGACCGACGGCCACAACCTCGGTGGAAGCCAGCTTGTAATTGGGGATAAAATCGGTTACCCTGGCCTGCAAACCATAACGAAAAGGGGTTCCCCCTTGCTTGAGAATAAAGGTTAGCGTTATTTCCCGGTTTAAATTATATTTGGTAAGCGGGGGGGCGGTTTGGGCAATAATGATCCGGCGGTCTATTACGTCATAGGCGATGGACTTCATGTGTCTGTCCTGATCTACCACATCGATGGATATCCCTGGTCTGATTGCTGTCCTGCTTTTTTCCATACTATCTTCTCTTATCGCCTGTTGCCAAAGTTGCTGCTGCAAGTTTTTACAAATGAGGTAATTGCAAAACTCCCAACGCTGTCATTCCCGCGACGCTTCTGGGCGGGAATCTGGTTCTAACTGCTTGAAAAACCATATTCCCGATAGAGACATTCGGGAATGACAAATGGTTTTGCAATTGCCTCAAATGGCTGATGAAAGAAATAATTGACCATTTGCGCGCCGGGTATATAGAAAGAACGGGCGCCGCCCGTCAAGGAATTTTTTCTTTTTCGGAGGAGTAGGTAGGTGGAAGCAAGCAGTCAGGACATTGCCGAACGGGGGAAATATAGACATAGCTTACCAGAACCAAGCGTAAATTACCAAGCTGCAACTGGAGAGAACCCATGAGAAGAGCGGACAAGGAAATAACAGAGCGGAAGCTTATTGATTCCATTATCCACAAATCCCTCGCCTGCAGGATAGCCATGTGCGACGGCAAGATGCCCTATGTCATTCCCATGTCATTTGGCTACGACGGGAAAAACATCTACCTGCACAGCGCCAAAGAAGGAAGAAAAATCGAGATACTCAAGGGCAATCCCCTTGTCTGTTTTGAGTTTGAAACGGACTGCGAGGTTCTCCCCACTCCCCGGGCCTGTTCGTTCACCATGCGCTACAAAAGCGTGATCGGCTTCGGAAATGCTTGTTTCCTCGAGGATATTGAAGAGAGAAGCGCGGCGCTCAGGACAATCATCAGTCAATATACGGACAAAATCGTTGCCTTGAGCGAGAATGATCTGGAAAAAATAACAATTATAAGGATTGATATCGAGCAGATCACCGGCAAACAGTCCGGATTTAATCGCGACATCTGAAACGCGCAATTTACCGAAAATCGCATTCTGCCAAAGGCCGGGGGAATGCCCCGGTAAAGGCGCAAAGACTTTAAGAGAAGCATTGCAAAACAGAAAAGGGAGAATCCCATGTACGGTTTTTTCAATCGTCTGCTAAAAATTGATGTCGGCGAGCGTTCCTTTTCGATCAGGGAGTTATCCGACGGGGAACTGGAAGAAACCCTCGGCGGAAAAGGGCTGGGCGCAAAGTTGCTTCTGGAGGAAAACCCGCCTGGCGTTGATCCCCTCGCCCCGGAGAATAACTTGATAATCGCCGTCGGCCCCGTCACCGATACCTTGATTTACGGCTCCTGCCGTCACGGAATTTTTACGAAAAGCCCGCAGACCGGGCTTTATTCCGAATCATATTCAGGGGGCAAGGCGGCGGAGAGGATCAGTCGCACCGGCTACGACGCGATCGTCATCCGGGGCGCTTCTTTGGAACCGATTTTCCTCGAGATCAGCGACGAAACCGTCCGCTTTCATTCCGCGGTGGATTTATGGGGCATGGACACCTACGCCACGGAGGACAAGGTCCTCGAAAAGATCGGAAAAAAACGCACCGGCGGGGACTCACAGCGGGCCGCCGCCCTCGTCATCGGCCCGGCGGGGGAGAATCTGGTCCGGTTCGCGCTGATCGAAAACGATTACTGGCGTTCGGCGGGACGTACCGGCGTCGGGGCGGTGCTGGGCTCAAAAAAGATCAAAGCCCTCTGTTTTCATGGAAATCGGAAACGCCCCCTCGCCTTTCCCGACGAGGTTGCAGCCTTCGCCCGGGAGATTCTGGAGAAGGGCAAAACCGACGCCGGGGCCGCCAAATACCGGAAGCTGGGAACGCCGATGATGGTGGAAGTACTGAACAAGGCGCAGGCGTTTCCTACCCGGTACTGGTCAAAGGGGGTGCTCGATGGCTGGGAGGCGATCAGCGCCGAATCGCTTAACAAACGGTGTAACGTAACCCCGAGGGCCTGCGCCCGCTGTTTTATCGCCTGCGGTCGGTTGAGCACCGTCCAGGAGGGCCCCCACAAGGGGTTGACGATCGAAGGGCCGGAATATGAAACCCTGTACGCTTTCGGAGGTTTGTGCGCCATAAAAAGCGTGGAGGAGATCATCTATTTAAACGATATCTGCGACCGCCTGGGAATAGACACGATCACCGCCGGCAATCTGGCCGGTCTGACGATCGAGGCTTCGCGCCGCGGGAAGATAAAAGAGAAGCTTGATTACGGCGATGCCAACGCAATAGCCTCGCTGCTCAAGCAAATCGCCTATCGTCAGGGCATCGGCGCCATTCTGGCCGACGGGATCCGCAGCGCCGCGCAAACGTGGGGTCTGGAGGATATCGCCATCCACGTCAAGGGAATGGAGCCGGCCGGCTATGATCCACGGGTGTTCAAAGGAATGGGGCTCGGCTACGCCACCTCTGACCGGGGCGCCTGCCACCTGCGCTCCACCTTCTACAAGGCGGAATTGGCAGGAATAATCGCCCCCGACCGGATCGATGGGAAAGCGGAACTCTTTATTGATTTCGAGGATCGTCTGATCCTTGCCGATTGCCTGATCACCTGTCGTTTTTACCGGGATCTTTACTCCTGGAAGGAACTATCCAGCATTGTGCATATGACAACCGGATTGGACTGGGGGAAGGAGGAAATCGGCAAATTTTCCAATCATGTCCTCTCCCGCTGCCGGGAATTCAATCTGCGGGAAGGAATGATGCAAAGTGACGATTCCCTGCCGGATCGTTTTCATAACGAGCCCCTGCCGGAAAGCGGCAAGGTAATCGCCAAGGCAGACCTGGAGCGGATGATCGGGGATTACTATCAACTGCGGGGCTGGGATGAACAGGGGCGGCTGTCGGATAGCATTTCTTGATTGACGAGATAGCATCGAATATAATGCGGAAAGGATTTTAATGCGGGGCTTTTCACGTTGTTGTCCACCAAAGGCTGGACATCTATCGCTGAATCCGTGATGGGAACGCCCGCTTCCAGATTAGCCTTCTATTGTTTGGCCGCCATGCGTTTTGCCGCCTTGTCCAGTTGTTTCTGTTGTCTTGCCTTTTCTTTCGTCTGCTTCCCGAAATTATACATGGATCTTCCCATTTTCAGCTCCAATTTTAGTTGGCTTTATGCCCGTGACCGGCGTTAAGTACGGTATCTGACTTCTATGGAAACCTTTTCAAGTTTCTTTTCTCGCTACGGATCCCCGTTTCCATCCTTAGTTTTAGGTGCACCCAACTCAAGCGCCTTTGTTAATTTGCACGTTACTCCCTGCTCATAGTCAAGGCATACTTCATGGCCTCCGCCCTTTCAATCGATAATCATGCTGCAATTTCAAGGTATTTTAGTCTTGACGTGGTGCGTCATAAGTGTTACCCCTGCCCAAAAAGGAGGAAGACTATGCCCGCCAAAAATCCGAGAGTGAGCATTGTTGTTGAGCCGCCGCTATATAGTGCTATGCATGACCTGGCAGCGATTGAGGGCCTTTCCATGTCCACTATTGCTCGTGACCTTATCCGGGAGGCAATTGACCTGCGGGAGGATGTCGCCCTTGCAGCTTTTGGCGATGCACGCATGAAGACCTTCGACAGAAAAGCGGCGCTCTCGCATGACGATGTGTGGAAATAATCCATGCCTTTTACATTACACTACCATCCCGATGTTTGCGTTGAGGATTTGCCTCTTATTGATCGAAAGACAAAGGACAGAATCCGTAAGGCCATCGAGGACCGATTGCGGAGTGCGCCTCACAACTATGGCGAGCCTTTGCGTAAATCGCTGAAAGGATACTGGAAGCTCCGCGTGGGTGATTACCGGGTCGTGTTCAAACTGGTCGAGTCCGAGGTGTGGATTCTGGCCATCAGGCATCGGAAGTCGGTTTATATGGATATTGGCACAAGGTTGTAAAATCTGTCTTAAATATTTACAGAAAGGAAAGAAATGTCGTCTGACCTCACCTTTCTCACGAATGAATCCGGAAACAGTCTGCGTGAAACGAGAATTACATTATGAAGCGCGCGTATTACGATGACTCCATCACAAATTTCCTGATTACCTCGCCTGAAGAGATAATAGGAAAAATAGCGCTAAAAAACGAATTTTCCTTGGACCAAACTCAGAAGGATGCTTGGTTAGCAGAAATCATCATTTTGAAAGCAGTTTTACCGTCTTACCAAGGGTCAATTTATTTTGAATATTCTATCCCTCGCATGGGGCAGCGTATTGATGTGATAATTCTTATCGGGTCGGTAATCTTTATTCTCGAATTCAAAATTGGTGAAAAAGAATACAGCTCATATGCTATCGATCAGGTTATGGATTATGCTTTGGATCTAAAGAACTTCCACGAATCAAGTCACGAGCAATTCATTGCCCCAATTCTAATCGCAACAAAAGCGAAAAGCATCTATTCGATTGTCGCAACAACACCACAAAACGACAAGCTGCTTCTTCCTATCAAGAGTAATATTGGATTACTGGGCAAAGTAATTGAAGACGTATTGTGCTTTAGTGAAGGAAGCGAGATTAACCGAGCCCAATGGGAGCAAGGACGATATTGTCCAACTCCAACAATCATCGAAGCAGCAATGGCACTATATAACAATCATTCTGTTGAGGACATCTCCCGGAGTGATGCCAGCGCCATAAATCTCAGTCAAACATCAGATGCGGTATCTGCCATTATCCGTTCTTCAAAAGAGAATTCCCGCAAATCCATTTGTTTCGTAACCGGTGTCCCTGGCGCCGGCAAAACATTGGTCGGACTCCATATAGCAACTACACACATTGATAAATCCAACGATCTCTATAGCGTTTTCCTTTCTGGCAATGGTCCTCTCGTAGCAATTTTGCGCGAAGCATTGGCTCGTGATAAAGTTAAACGAGAAAAAGAGAAGGGAGCAAAGATCAAAAAAGGTGAGGCGATGAGTGAGGTTAAGATGTTTATCCAGAATGTACACAATTTCCGGGATAATTGCCTTATTGAATTGGATACACCACCAATAGAACATGTAGCGATTTTTGACGAAGCTCAGCGCGCTTGGAATTTAGAACAAACCGCAAATTTCATGAGCCAAAAAAAGAAACAGCATAATTTCAATCAGTCTGAGCCGGAGTTTCTGATGTCATGTCTTGATCGACACAAAGATTGGGCTGTGGTTGTGTGCTTAGTTGGAGGCGGTCAGGAAATCAATACTGGCGAGGCAGGAATCAGCGAATGGATTCAATCACTGGAACGCTCATTTACTGATTGGGATATTTATATTTCGGATCGGCTCAACGATAGCGAATATAGCGCAGTAGAGATGTTGAAAAAATTAGAATCTCGTCCAAATGTGGAGTACAATGAGTCATTACATCTTGCGGTTTCTATGCGTTCTTTCCGCGCTGAGCATGTTTCACTTCTAATGAAGCAATTGCTCGATCGCAACATCGAGGAGGCGAGGAGTACACTCGAAAAAGTGAGAGCAAAATATCCAATTGTCATCACCCGCGATCTTGCCAAGGCAAAACGATGGCTAAAGCAGCAGGCACGCGGTACAGAACGATATGGAATGGTTGTTTCATCGCAAGCCGAGCGATTAAAACCTCATGCAATATTTGTAAAATCTACAATGGATCCAATCCATTGGTTTCTTGATGGGAAGGAAGATGTCCGCTCCTCATATTACTTAGAAGATGTAGCAACTGAATTTCATGTGCAAGGGTTAGAACTTGATTGGGTATGCGTAACATGGGATGCTGATTTTAGATACACTGAAAAAGGTTGGGGTAATTGGTCATTTGTTGGAAGTCGCTGGAATCAAATAAGAAAAGAAGAACGTAAAAATTATCTAAAGAATGCTTATCGCGTACTTCTAACACGCGCTCGTCAAGGTATGGTGATTGTTATTCCCCCGGGCGATATAGAGGATTGTACCAGACCGCCAAAGTTTTATGATTCAACTTTTGAGTATTTAAAAGAAATAGGTTTTACTGTGATTTAAATATTTTTTAGGTTCACTTAAATACCGATATAGTTGTTTATACAATCGCCTGGCTTGCAGAAAAAGTTTCCCGAATGAAGATGGCGGTCGACTTTTTGAAAATCTGGGAAAAGCAGACAATAAGCGATACTTTTTGTATGAAAATCCCCCCATCCCCCCTTTACCAAAGGGGGGTAAGGGGGGATTTTCATGCTTCGTTGAGCCCGCACCGGGCATGGGGGTTTATAAGACGCTGGAAGATGTTTCATATCAGATTCAACAGATAATCACTGACACGCCAGCCAGCATTTCCAACGTAACGGAATGGTGCAAGAAAGATGGTTGCTGGTTAAAGGTGAAAGCGTTCGATATGGATCTGAGTAAGGCTTTTTTAGCAGAACTTATTGGAATAGACGAAAGAGATGCTGTTGAGAAGGATGCGAAAAAGGTCCAGAAGGTTGATGACGGAATAACTTGTCAAAAAATGGTACTTGAGATTGGACCGGAAAAATGGAAAGAAATCAGCAAATTTGGAGTATTAAATAAACACCTGAACGAGAAGGATATGGGTATTTTACAGGTTGCAGTATCAATACCATCTATGATGCCAACGGAAAGTCGGTGTAAATATTTAATGAAATTGTTGATCAGACTCAAAGAGGAAGGATTCCAGTTGAATTAGAAATGTTATACGTTATTACCAAATACATAAGAGTGACGTAACATGGTGAAGCGTATATAATCTTATCAAGAAAAAACTGCCTGATCAAGTATTTCATGTTTCATACGATTCACGGAAGAAGGCGACTACGGAAACAATCAAACATTTTGAGGGAGTTTGCATATGAATGTCGTCTATGAACCGAAAGGACGGGCGCGGGAATACTCCGAACTGGCATGCAATCTTTATCGCGGATGCACACATGGCTGCCGGTACTGCTATGCGCCGTAGTGTATGCGAACAACAGAAAAAAAGTGGCATGCGACAGCGGCGCCGCGCCGTGATGTGCTGCAAAACCTCGAAAAAGACGCCATAAAACTGCGTGGCGATTCGCGGCGCATTCTCTTTTGCTTTCTGAGTGATCCGTATCAGCCGATTGAGCGCACGGAACGACTGACACAGCAGGCGCTGGGAATTGTTGCAAAACACCGACTGAACAGCCAGATATTGACCAAAGGATGTGTGGATCTCATTCAGGAAGACATAGGACTGATGAAGGATACTCACACGCAACTGGGCATTACGCTTTGTTTCGCCGATGACTCTATCCGCAAGGATTGGGAACCGCGCGCCTCGACCGTGGATGACCGGCTGACCGTTTTGAAAGCCGCTCACAAAGCGGGCATTTTTACCTGGGTCAGCCTTGAACCGGTGATCGATCCCGCGCAAGCGCTTACGGTGATTCGGATGGCGCATCCCTATGTGGATTTCTGGAAGGTAGGCAAGCTAAACCACATGAAAGAACAAGAAAAAACTGTGAACTGGGGTAAATTTCTTTACGATGCGGAAGAACTTTTTACGAAATTTGGGGCAAAATACTATATCAAAAATGACTTGCAAGCTTTTGCACTGAAGCAATGAAGGCAGCGGCGTTAATGATCAAAAACCATCACTCGGATATGGAGAAGGGGAAAACTTGCTTACATAAAAGTTACAAGAGCTTACGGGTTCGTTATTTGTTGGGAAAGCTATCGCGTCGGGCCGGGTGACCCGGCCTGCATTTTGCTGACCCATCGCAGTTTTGGTCTTGGGAGTCTCCGGTTTTTTGGAGGGATGCCGGTCAACCGGCATTCGGAAGCTTGCGATGTTATTGCGTTATTGACGAAGCTGAAAAAGTTTTGCCCTGTAGAAAACCGGCATGAAATGGGTGGAAGCAGACGTGCTGGTGTCGGATACCAGCAAGGGAAAACGGGGAACGAAGTATATGAGGGTCGGTGGTGGCTATGTACAGCAATCTTTTCTTTCATTATCCGAGCTGGTGGATAATAAACTTTCTAATGGTAAATAATGAAATGAAATAAGATAGATATGTTTTTGTTTATTATCCAATGACAAGGGATCCTGTAAAATCGGTAATCGCCGGACTCCGCAGAGGGTATTGTTTGAGTATGATGAGCAATAAAACGAAGCATGTTTATCAATAAACTTTACCGATGTTACGAAATAAATATAATCATTCAAGAGAGATGCTTTTGTTAACTGCAAGATATGGAGATTGGATTAAACAATGCGACTAACAATAAACCCTGTTGGGAAAGTTTCATCGCGATTGCACTGGGCGCGGTGGGATGAGAGCTACCTGGAAAAGATACGGCAGGAAAACGGATTTTAATGTTCATAAAGCGGACTGCTGGAAATAAAAAAACCCCAGTCTTAACGGCGACTGAGGCACAGCCACGGTTCTAAACCTTAGGCAAAGGGCCACCAGCCTTACGGCTTGATTGTCGATTTGCACATTGCGGCACGGAAGTCAAAGTAATTTTTATTTAAAAACAGGCGTTATAAAAAAAGGCTCTAAAATACAGCGACCGCCTTTTGAGGCGGTCCCCGAGCTCCTTCTACCTCCATTGGTAGATGACTGGGCCGTTTTGTGAACCTGATTGCCACCTGTTGTAAAGAAGTTTTTTACAACGCTTGCGAAAAGGTGAAATAGTGCCGAGAAATTACGGCAACCTTCTCGACTGTGTTGCCGCCATCTTTATCCAGGCAAGACGCAAGGCGATTCTGGCGTCAATTTGCCGCAGGCTTGTTACTCATACCTATTCGTCAGACACTGTCTGACGAATGAATCTGAGGGGCTATTTGAAAACGAGGCGTTATTTCCCGGTAATGTGATTTATTGGACACTCTCAGGTCGTTATTGGATATCTTAAATCGCCGTATGTCCAATCAGACGATGTCCTATTCCATGAACGCATCGCAGTGAGGTCGGGCATGAAAGAAATCCAGTCGTTCACGTATGCAATGGATGTGGGGGGGCGCATTCTGAAGGTGCGTGCCCTCGGCATCGACGTCGTCGCCTACCAGGATCCCCTCGGTACGACGATTCCGCGCATCAAAATCCAGATCAAGCGTCGCGAGTCACCTGCTTCCGTTAACGAAATCCGCGAACTTATGGGGCTTCTCCAAAAAGATGGGGATGACCGATAAATTAAACAGTCTTATCCCCCGATTGGTACCAGTCGCCCCGTGTCAACGGAAGGCCGCTTTTCCCCTGCACCCCGGGCTTGCTGAGCAAGGCCTGATAGACGTTAATTCTGCCGCGGGCAAAGCCGTTCGCCGAGCCGGACATATACAACCTCCATACCCGGTAGGTTGGCTCATCGACATAATTGAGCGCCTCTTTGTGGGCCTTTTCGAGGCGCCTCACCCAGTGGCGCAGCGTCAGCGCGTAGTGTTCGCGAAGACTTTCCAGATCCCGAATCTCAAAACCGATATCTTCTGCCGCTTTCAGGGTGACGCTGACCGGGATAAGCTCGCCATCAGGGAAAACGTATGTGTCAACAAAGTTCCGACCGGCGTGGGGAACATCACCCATGCATCGCACAATTCCGTGATTGAGAAAAACCCCGCCCGGCTTCATCAGGTCGTAAGCCTGCCGGAAATATACGGGCAAAAGCGCTTCGCCTACATGTTCGAACATGCCCACGCTCGCCAGCGCATCATAACCTTCCTTTGTTTCAAGATCACGATAGTCGGCAACCAGGACGCGGCAGCGATCGCCAAGCCCCGCCGCCGCTATCTGACCATTGGCCAGTTCCGCCTGGGGTTCGGACAAGGTGATCCCGGTGGCGTCAACCCCGTAACGCTCTGCCGCATGCAGCACTAAAGCCCCCCAGCCGCAGCCGATGTCGAGAAATTTCTGCCCCGGCTTAAGGCGCAACTTCCGGCAGATGTAATCCAGCTTGCCTTCCTGCGCACTATCGATATCTTCCTTGGGCGATTGAAAATATGCGGAAGAATAGACCATTCTCCGATCGAGCCAGAGTTTGTAGAATTCGTTGGAGACGTTGTAGTGAAAAGTTACCGCCTGACGGTCCCGCTCTTGTGAATGAGGTCTGCCGGTAAGTTTGACCGGGGGGCGGCGAAATGCGTCGCCATGAGCCTTTAACCAGGGGTGCTCGCCATCTGCCGGCAGGCTCAGAAGCTCCTTGGCTGCCCGCAATTTGACGCGCCACCCGGAGGTGCGGCGCGCCAAATCCTCGGCGAGATCGAATACCTCCTCGCAATTGCCCTCTATGTCGAAATCGTCATAGAGATAGGCCTCGCCCAGTCCCAGCTCATGCCCTGGCAGAAACATGGCCCGCAGTGCCCCCGGGTGCTTCAAGACGATCTTTGTGGAGGTGGAAACATCTCCCGGCCAGTTTGAGCCGTCCCATAAGCGAACGCCGATCCGCGGCCCCTCGTCAACACAAAACAACTCGTCAAGCAAGTGGACGGTTCTTTCCTTTTCATGACTATTCTGGTTAGCAGTTGCTGGCGCCATATTTTCCTCCTTGTTTATGAAAGATCCTTGCAATCAACCATGCATAAACATAAACTGTCTGCCGCTTTTATAAACAACTGTTTGCCTTAATCAATTCATTGCCAATGGCAACATCCTACTTCATATTCCGATTGTCAACATTTTTTTGTCCTTCTTGAGGACGCCATGCCTCTGCGCGAGCTTTGGGCCTGTCCACAAATAACCTGAACATCTTGCATCTCATCTTTGGGCCATCTTTGGCTGCGACTCAATCACAAAATCCTCACCGTAGCGCTGCTACGTCTGCGGTTTTGTTCAATCGCCGCAACCAAATCCAACCCAAATCTGAGCGCAATCTTGCCCATGTTATTTGTGGACAGGCCCTTTGCAAAAAAGCCGGGACCCGGAAAATTATGCGGTAGGTGGATTATGAACATTTGGCAAGCTCTAATTTTGATTATCAAAAGAGGTAATTGCAAAACTCCGTGTCATGCCCGAATGCTTTTGTCGGGCATCCATGATTTCAAATAGTTAAAAACTGGATTATGAACATTAAACTTCGTTTTCCCGCCCAGAAGCGTCGCGGGAATGACAGCGTTGGGAGTTTTGCAATTGGCTCAAAAGATTTCAGGATAAACACAGATATCTCCTCGCCAGCGAAGGTTTATTTTTTGTGGCAATACTTCATGAAAATTGATATACAGCCCCATTAAATATAATGTATAGGGAAATCACAGATTTTACGTCTGTTTTTCCTTAACCAGGATGGAAATAATAATAGTTAAGGAGGGAAGCAATGGATAGTTATGTTCCCAAGAGGATGTTTTTCACGAAGGGAGTAGGAACGCATAAGGATGAACTCCATTCCTTTGAACGGGCGCTGCGCGACGCGGGGATTGAAAGATGCAACCTCGTGCAGGTTTCCAGCATTGTGCCGCCAAACTGCAAGATTACCTCGAAAAGTCAAGGGCTGAAGGAATTGGTTGCAGGGGGAATCACCTTTTGCGTTATGAGCCGCTGCTGCAGCAACGAAACAAAACGGCTATTGGTGGCCTCCGTCGGGTGCGCAATTCCGGCGGATCCCCGTTCCTACGGGTACATCAGCGAACACCACTCCTTTGGCCAGACAGAAAAACAGGCCGGTGATTATGCGGAAGACATGGCCGCGGCGATGCTTGCCTCCACCCTCGGAATAGATTTCAACGTCGATGAAAGCTGGGATGAAAAGAAGGAGATCTTCAAGATCAGCGGGAAGATCGTAAAAACACGCAATGTCACCCAATCGACCATCGTCAAAGATGCCGGCTATACAACGGTGCTTGCGGCGGCGGTGTTTATTTTTTGATTTTGCGGGAGGAATGAACAATGGATGTCATGAAAGCAGTAACAACGCGCAGAAGCATCAGGAAATTCAAGGCGGATGCCGTTCCGGAATCGTTAATCAGGGAGATCCTGGAGGCTGCCCGCTGGTCCCCTTCCTGGGGAAACACCCAGCCTTGGGAAATCGTTGTCGTTACCGGGGAGAAGCTGGAAAAATTCAAAAACGCGAATCAACAGTTGCAAAGGGAGGGCGCCCTGCCTCAACCCGATACCACAATGCCGGCAACATGGCCGGAAGCCATCAAACAGCGCTATAACGATATCGGGAAAAGGGTGCTGACTGCGCTGAATATCCCCCGGGGAGACAAAGAAGCCCGGCAGCGCTATTACAGCGACATGGCCACCCTGTTCGGCGCCCCCGCAATGCTGCTGTTTTGTCTGGACAAGGAAATTGCCCGTGAATACGGGATGCTGGACATTGGCGCAATTCTCCAGACAACCTGTCTGCTGGCGCATGACCGCGGCCTCGGCACCTGTATTCTTTCCGCAACGGTTCTTTACCCGTCAATGGTCCGTGAAATTATCCCGCTTCCGTCTTCCAAGGCCATCATCATGGGCGCAGCCCTCGGCTACCCGGCCGCGGGGACGCCAGTCAATGAATTTGAGAGAGAACGAGCGCCCCTGGACTCCGTAACCCTCTGGGTAAAATGAGACAAATTTCTCCTTTTACGCGGGAAGCCGGACCCTAATTGATGCATGTCAAAGTGTCGCCTCCTACCCCTTCTGGAAATGCGTTCATAATAGGCGCGTCAGGTGAAATGAAAATCCGCACAAATCTTTATTGGTGGCAGTCGCGAGACGGCCATCAATAAAGATTGACAGTTGAGGTAATTGCAAAACTCCCCATTCTTGTCATTCCCGCAACGATTATGAGCGGGAATCTGGTTCTAACTGCTTGAAAAACCATATTCCCGAGCCAATTGCAAAACTCCCAACGCTGTCATTCCCGCGACGCTTCTGGGCGGGAAAACGAAGTTTAATGTTCATAATCCAGTTTTTAACTATTTGAAATCATGGATGCCCGACAAAAGCATTCGGGCATGACACGGAGTTTTGCAATTACCTCTCCCGATAGAGACATTCGGGAATGACAAATGGTTTTGCAATTGCCTCAGTTGGCAAACCCGTATAAAAAATGGTTTGCAATTTCATACAGAAATGTTGTACCTATCAGTAGCAGATTCAAGAATGGCGAGTCAGCCGGGAAATGTGCATTTACTTCCTGTCGCTGCTCTTGGCAGTTCCTATAGCCGTAGCCCCGGACATTGAGGCCTGTAAACAGGTAACGATAACTGGTGGGGTGGCATATGAAGGTTCTGGTTGTTGACGACGAAAAAGTTGTGCTTGACAGCTGCCGGAAGATTCTCTGCTCGGAGGGTTTCGATGTTGTGCCAGTTTCGAGCGTAGATGATGCCCTCGCCCTTCTTGAAAATGAAAGCTTTCCCCTCCTTCTGATTGACATCAAGATGCCCAGACACGACGGACTTTACCTGATGAATCTGCTTCGGGAACATGGGGTACTCATCCCCATGGTGGTAATGAGCGGTTACACTACAGATGAGACGATGGATAAGGCCAAGAGCATGGGCGCTACCGCCTTTCTCCCCAAACCCTTCACCCCTGACGAGCTGATCGAGACGGTGCGGCAAGCGATTGGAGGGGGGGCGCCATTGACAGCTCCCCTCCCCTCATGATTGCGGGGCTGCGAATTATCCTCAACTCTCGAAATAATCATGTGCAGGGATACCGAGCGATGTTGGCGCTATCCGAATGACAGAAAGGGACTTGCCAATGCCCTTGAAAACGAAAGACACACGCCTGTTTTATTCCGGTCTTCAGCTTGTCCCCCGATTCGCGCCAAAACAGACTTTTTTTATCGGTAAACAGCAATTCGCATCCAACATAATGTTGTCAGGGGCGAATCCAAACTCACACCGCCTAATCCGGATTCACTGTATTTTAAGAAGGGCTCCGCAAACTTCAGCAGTCTGTGGGACAGTGATTTTACCGTTGGATTTTCATGCTTCGTTGTGCCCGACACGGGCATGGGGGTTTATCGGAACGCCAGAAAAATAGGACATATTCTATGTTTTACTCTACACGAGCCAAGCTGATCGCCAGTTTCCTGGCCGTAGTATTTCTGGTTGGGTTTGTTTCGCTGTTGATAGGAGGCCAGCTTCTCTACGAGAGCGTTCTTGGCGAGGCAAAAAACCGCGTGCGGTTAGACCTTAACACTGCGCGTGAAATATACCTGAACCGGATAAAAAGCATCGCCTGTCCCATATCGGTATCTTCGATGGAACCGGCGTTACAGGTTGCCGTGAAAAAATTGGACGTCACGGAAATCATCCCGAGATTGCAAATTGTCAAGAATCGTGCCGATCTTGATTTTATCGGGGTCGTCAATAAAGAGGGAAAAATGCTCTGCAGAATCGGCAGGGGGGATGTCCGCTGCGAAACGGTGGAGGTGAAAAACCCCATTGCAGAGCTTGTCTTTGCCAGGCTGGTGTCCGTATCCGGCACGATAATCGTCAGCAAAAGTTTTCTTGCCGCCCATAGCCTGGAGCTTGCAGATATGGCGCGAGTCAGACGGCTTCCCGTAACCGGTGAACCCCAGCAGAAAGAGGAAGTGGAGACATCAGGGATGGTGCTCGTGGCCGCATTCCCGATATTCGACAAGGGAAATATTATAGGTGTTCTATACGGAGGAGCGCTTCTCAACAGGTCCGATAAAATTGTCGATACGGTCCGGAACACGGTTTTCCAAAATGAAATCTACAAGGGGCGCAATGTCGGGACGGCCACTATCTTTTTCAAGGACATGAGGATTTCAACGAATGTACTGACTCCGAAGGGTGCACGGGCCATTGGCACACAGGTTTCACGGGAGGTAAAGGAACACGTCCTGGTCAAGGGCGAGCGCTGGACGGGTCGGGCATTAGTGGTGAGCGACTGGTATATAACCGCGTATGAACCGATTGAGGATATCTTTGGCAGCCGCGTCGGCATGCTCTACACCGGTGTTCTGGAGGAACAATATGTCGATATCAGGAACAAGGCCCTCTTCATGTTCATTATCATCACCGCCGCAGGCATGCTGCTGGCAATCGGGCTCGGGTATTTTCTATCCGACAGGTTCACACAACCTGTAAACCGTTTGATAAAGGCCAGCCAGGAGGTTTCAGAAGGCAATCTAAATCCCGAAATCGGTCCGATATCCAGCGATGAGATTGGAGTCCTGCAGACAACCTTCAGGGATATGGTCTTATCTTTGAAGGATCGTGACAGGCGAAGAAACGCGGAGAGCGAAAACCGGCTGCTACAGTCTGAAAAACAGGCAAGCGTCGGCAGACTGGCCGCAGGCGTCGCTCACGAGATCAACAACCCGCTCACCGGGGTTCTGACGTACACGCACATGCTGCTGCGGCGGAAGGATCTGGGGGATGATATTCGCTCTGATCTTGAGGTTATTGTGCAGTCCACGGAGCGGGTGCGTAAAATCGTCAAGGGTCTGCTCGATTTCTCCCGACAAACAAAACTTGACCGGGAGCCGACCGATGTAAACCGCCTTGTGAGGGCCACTGTATCAATGATGGAAAATCAGGCACTTGTCAAAGGGGTTAGTATAAACTTCAATAACGGGGAGGCCCTGCCGCAGGTCACTCTGGACCGCAGTCAAATTCAGAGCGTATTGTTGAACATGATTCTCAATGCCCTTGATGCGACAGAACCGGGGGACAGCATCAACATCAATACGGCAACCGATCTGTCCGCGAGCGAGCCCCGCCAAATGGGAGTAGAGATTACCATCGCGGATAACGGTTGTGGCATTCCCCCGGAAAACCTCGACAAATTGTTCGATCCTTTCTTCACGACAAAAGAGGTGGGACAGGGTACCGGCCTTGGCCTCTCTGTTTCTTTAGGCATCGTCCACGAACATGGCGGCGCCATCCGGGTGCAAAGCAAACCTGGAAAGGGAACAAGATTTTTTATCTGGCTGCCGGTGGAGAAACAGCATAGTGAAACCGCTTAATGGTAATGATGCTGCAAATAGGAGAATCAAAAAGGGCTTTGGGAAAGCTAAGGATGACAATTTGCGGAGTTTTTTGAAGGAAAAATTCGGAATTAAAGCAAAGCATGTAAAAACACAATGATTACGGACGGGCACATTTAATGCTCTCATAATTTCTTCAAAGAAGGAGGGTAAAAATGGAAAAGAAAAGGGCGCTTGTGATTGATGACGAGCAGATCGTGCTCGATAGCGTGCGGAAGATTCTTGCCGACGAGAACTACGAAGTCGATTCCACCTTGAGCGGGCGCGAGGGAATCGCTCTTGCCGTCAAGGCAAACTACGACATTGTGCTGACCGATATCCGCATGCCTGATATCGGCGGCATGAGGGTATTACGGGACGTAAAACGTGCCAAGCCCTCGCTTCCGGTGATCATGATTACCGGCTACGCCTCGATCCAGTCATCGGTTCAGGCCATGAAAATGGGGGCAACGGACTATATTGAAAAACCGTTTACCCCGGATCAATTGATCAAAGCCATCGCTGCGGCGCTCGACACAGCAGCGGCCCAGGAGCCCGAAGCGCAGGTTGTTACCCACAGGGAAGAGATTCTGAAGGTGCTCGAACGGGCTTCATCAGACAGCGATTTTATTGCCGATTTGCTTTATCACGGCTCCGATGCGCTCGAGGAATACGAGCTGACCCGCCCCGAAAGACTGGCTATTCTCACGGGCGACATTGATTGGATCGAAAGCCAGATTGGTCCGTTAACGCCGAATCAGCGACGATGGCTGGAAAAGAGACTCAGTGCCGAAATCTGGTAGCGACAGGGGCCCAAGCTCAATGCAAGCCATCACAAAGGAGGCGCTTAATGGTGCAACGGATGCTCGTTATAGATGACGAAAAGATTGTTCTGGAATCGTGCCGCAAGATATTTTCGAGCGAGGGATTCGACGTGACGGTCACATCAAGTCCCCAGGAGGGGCTGAGCCTTGCGTCCCTCTCCTCCTTTGATGTTATCCTTGTTGACTGGAAAATGCCCGGTTTCGATGGAATGGACGTGATCGCCGAGCTGGACCGCCATGCCCCTGATTCGGCCGTGGTGATGATCAGCGGATACCCGTCGGTGGGCCGGGCGGCGGAGGCGATGAAAAGGGGCGCAATGGATTACGTCCCCAAACCTTTTACGCCCGAGGAAATCTCCGAAACGGTCAAAGGGGCAATCCAGAGAAAACTGACCGAAGAAAAAAAGGCCCTCGGTCGCTTCGAAAAAATCATGCAGTCGGTTCAGTTTCCCACTGCCACCATGGAGGACAAGCCGCCTCAGACGATAGCGGAAACCGTTGCCTCGACGGTGGGAGTGGGCAAGACCACGTCGCCATGGATTACCGTGTTTGTGCTCGGCATCCTTGCCGGCGCATACATCGGATTCGGAGGACTTCTTTCCACAACCGTGACCTTCGATCTTCCCCAAATCATGGGGATCGGCTTTACAAAATTTCTCGCCGGCTCGGCCTTCAGCGTCGGCCTGATGCTTGTGGTAATCGCCGGCGCCGAACTCTTTACCGGAAATAATCTGATGCTTTCGAGCGTAATGGCAGGAAAAATCACCTTCGGCACCATGTCGGCGCGATGGGCGGTGGTCTGGTTTGCCAATCTGCTGGGATCCGTCCTGCTTGCCCTAATCCTTTATTTATCGGGACTCTGGAAAACCGGCGACGGGGCGCTCGGCGCGTCCGCCGTGGGTATCGCCTACACTAAGGTAAACCTTACCTTCGTGTAGGTGCTTGTCCGCGCAATCGGCTGCAACTGGCTCGTCTGCCTGGCGGTCTGGATGGCGCTTGCCGCCCGCCAGACGGTGGGCAAGATCTTTGCGATCTACTTTCCAATTATGGCTTTTGTTGCAATTGGCTTCGAGCATGTTGTGGCGAATATGTACTTTATTCCGGCCGGGATATTTCTGCACAACTGGGCTGGGATTGCGGCTCCGGCGGTCTATGACCCTGAATCGCTCAACTGGATAAGTTTCTTATGGAAAAACATGGTTCCTGCGACGATCGGCAATATCATCGGCGGCGGTGTATTTGTAGGAATGAGTTACTGGGGCGCCTACCTCCGGCCACGTTCCGTTAAACCAGACAAACCGTTGTGAAGGGGGAAGCTGAAGGAGACACTATTTTTTTACCCTCCTTAAATCTGCCGCAATACCACCAGCGCATCAACCGCCACCGGTTTGCCTTGCCTGACGATCAGCGGATTGATATCAATCGCCATGATGTCTGCCCGTTCCAGCCCGATTTTGCCGACCGCCATCAGGCAGCCGATCAGCGACTCCCTGTTCACCGCCGGCATCCCCCTGACCCGGTCAAGAATTTTGTTCCCTTTTATCTCCTGCAGCATCTTCGCCGCGTCCCTTTCGCTGAGCGGCGCCGGCCGAAAAACGACGTCGCCGAGAATCTCCGTAAAAATTCCCCCCAACCCAAACATAACACAGGGGCCGAACTGGGTATCCCTGACCATTCCCACCACCAGTTCCCGCCCCCCCTTAACCATCTCCTGGACGAGATATTCCGGTTTGGCTATTGCTGATGCCTCCCGTATCCGGTTAAAGGCAAGCTCCAGATCAGCCTCATTATGCAGGTCAACCGCTACGACCCCTTTTTCGGTTTTATGACTTATCTCGGAGGAAGAGAGCTTCAAAACAACGGGATAGCCGATAGTTTTTCCCGCCCTTTTGACCGCCTCCCAATCGTGTGCCAGAATCGCCTTCGCTGTCGGAATGCCGTAGCCCGCCAGAAGCTTTGCGCCTTCGAACTCGGAAAGATTATTTAAACTTTGTTCCGTTTGCCTATCGCCAAGGCTTTTCCTATTCATATCAGCTCCGTTCATTATGTACATTAATCGGGTTTTATGTCGCCGCTGTACGGCTCTCGAAAAAAGCTTCTTAAGCCCCAAGGACATCCTTTTACAAATCCCCCTGCCTTTTCTCGTAAAGGTAGATTTTACTACCACAATAATGCGAGAATGATCAATTCTTTGCTGAATATTCAATAGAAGACGGCCCTCAGCGCCCTCCGTGACGGCAAGCAAATGCCAGTCTTTCTATGATGAAGATTTTATTATATGAATCACTTATGTTTGTATGAAAATCCCCCCATCCCCCCTTTGCTAAAGGGGGGCAAGGGGGGATTTTCATGCTTCGTTGTGCCCCACGGGCATGGGGGTTTATTACCAGAAGAGCGGCCTGCGGTTTGCCTTGACGCACCTTCTTTTTTATGTAAATAGACCGCGACTGGGAATAAGGGTTTTGTAATCAGGGGAACTTTTAAGGATGATTCGACGCGCTTTTATATGAAAATCCCCCCATCCCCCCTTTGCCAAAGGGGGGCAAGGGGGTTTTTAAAAAATTGAGTTGATTAAATTTTGAATGAGGGGTTGGCATGATCGAGGAAGAACTTTGGCAGGAATTGGAAAACGTCCCTCCGCAAGAGGTGGCTGTTCGCGCCATTGCTGAATATGATGAGAATAATGGAACGTTTGCAATCAATGTTTTCAATAAAAGGTATGTCGTTGACGTAAAAAAAAGGTTAATTGCCGAACCTGAAAACACTAAAAAATCAGGCCTGTTAGACGAGATACTTCTGCACTACCTGTCCCACGCGCAGGACGTTCCGCTGAGCAATAATCTGGTTTCTCCCAATCAGTTGACCGACGGCAGCTTTTTCTTCCGGGCGAGTCATGAACTGCCCCTGCCGAAGATCGCCAATAAATTCGGTTCTGACCTCGATAAATTTATTGAGAAGGGCCTCCAGTTGGGGGGTGAAAGGGCAGATTTCGGCGATGCCGCCGTAAGGCTGCGGCTCTTTCCGCGGGTGCCGTTCATCTTTGCCCTCTGGAAGAAGGACGAGGAATTCGACAGCGAGGTACGCGTGATTCTCGACAGCAGCGTCGAACAGCATATGAGTCTCTATGGCGTATTTCTGGCGCTGCTTTACTCTATCGGAAAAATGCTCGCCGATTGAACCGGAAAACCCCTATTCCTCTTTCCATTCAGGGGCTTTTTTCTCCAGGAAGGCCCTGATCCCTGCGGCGGCGTCTTTTGTGGAGCAAAGACGGGCGAAGGCCTCGTTCATATATTCGAAGGCCGTTTTATAATCCATATCCTCGGCGGCGTAGAAAGCCTTTTTGGCGATCTGCAGGGCGATCGGACTTTTTTGCGCCAGAACCGCTGCCCATTTTCTTGTCTCTTTTTCCAGATCAGCTTCCGGGACCACGCGGTTGATGAGTCCCATTTTCAGCGCCTCCGGGGCGGGAAACAAATCCCCGTAAAACAGCATCTCGAGGGCGCGTTTTCTTCCGATCGACCGGGCTACCGGAACAACCGGCCCGATGCAGTTCAGCCCCACGTTGATGGCAGTCAGGCCGATCCGGGCGTTTTCAGCGGCGATCGCCAGATCGGCGGCCCCCACCAGCCCGGCCCCATTAGCCGTGGCTACCCCATGAACCTGCGCGATCACAGGCTTCTTCATCGTGCTCATTGTCACCAGCGGTTGTTCCATGCATTCTATCCATTTCTGGTATGCCATAACGTCTTTGCCGAAGAAATCGGAGACGTCGATGCCGGCGCAGAAAGCCTTGCCGTTGCCCTTGAGAATAATGACCCTGGCCCCTTTTTCCGCATCGAGCTCCTTCAAGGCACTGTTGAGTTCAACCGCGAGCTGGGTGTTAAAGGTGTTCAGGTTCTGGGGGCGGTTAAGTGTGATTGAGGCGACAAAATCCTTTCCGGTTTCAATGACGACATTCTCGTAATTCATAAATATCCTCCCTGTTTTTTGAAGATTAAGACAATGTTCCTATAGAACCCGTAGCGATTCGCAATTTTTCCCCGCTGATTTCGGCGTGGAGCGAAGCCGCATCGCAAAGATCAAAAATGGCTGTAAGAAGAGGTAATTGCAAAACTCCCAACGCTGTCATTCCCGCGACGCTTCTGGGCGGGAAAACGAAGTTTAATGTTCATAATCCAGTTTTTGACTATTTGAAATCATGGATGCCCGACAAAAGCATTCGGGCATGACACGGAGTTTTGCAATTGCCTCAGAAGATATCTTTTTTCGAGAGACCCGGGGCAAGGAGGACTGATCAGACATCCCTGCACCTTTAGAACCATCTTCAAAGATTTTGCCCGATCCTTCAGGGCACCCATTAGTAGTGGAGAGCTTGATCCCCTCAGCGAGCAGCGGTCGAGGGGAGAGGGCGCCGGTCAGCGCAGCTCTGCACGCATTTCCACGGTTACATGACCCCATCCTCCGCAGGCAGGTCCCACATCGAAGCAGGCGGTGCGGTTAAACATCACCTCGTTGGGGTCCCTGCCGTTCATGATGTTTTCGAAGAAGGCATTGATGAGCACCGTGAGGTTCGGCATCAGAAAGGCGCAGATCCGCTCCGGGCACTCGCGGGTTAAAAGGTTTCCCGCCGAGTCAAAGACCAGTTTCTGCCCCACATGATGGCCTGATTGACAGCCCTTGGATTCTATTACCTTGGCCACCAGCCGGTATCGTGACCCTTTCAGGGCGTTTTCAAAAATGTTTTGAAACCTGGGATTATCCCGAACGAGCGAGAACTCATTGTCCTCCAGCCCGAGTCTCCGCTGTATAATCTCTGTCAACTGTTTTGCATCCATGTTTTTACTCGTCCGTATTTAGGGCCTGTCCACAAATAACCTGAACATCTTGCATCTCATCTTTGGGCCATCTTTGGCTGTGGCTCAATCACAAGATCCTCAACGTAGCGCTGCTACGTCTGCGGTTTTGTTCAATCGCCGCAAGCAAATCCAACCCAAATCTGAGCGCAATCTTGCCCCGGTTATTTGTGGACAGGCCCTTAGTTGTGCGCAGCGACTCACCCGACTGCTCGCTGTACGTTTCCTTGATTGCGCTTCCTATCGTTACTTCCTCTTCCGATCCGGCCAGTTAAGCCGTGGTGAAAAGCTGCCATTGGTAATGGTTTGTTAATATCATAAATGCCCAAAATGCACAGCAATAATTGCGAGGCAAATTATGGAAGCCATACATCATAAGCCCCGTTCACGGGATAGGAGCGCATGGATAAAAACAAAGAACCGCCTTCAAGTGCGATTGAACTTTTCGAAAAAACTGTCTTGACAAAGGGGCTCATCATAGTTCATCCTGCACCTTGCCTGCGGGGAAAGCGGCCAGAAAAACGAAACAGATGTGAGAATAATATGCTTCCGACCAGTATAGAATCGTGGACGCTTATATTTGTTGCCTGTCTTGCCGGATTCACGGTGGGTAGGCTGATAAAAGCTCAAAGGAAGAAAGCCGTAAAAAGGGATGAGTATCTTGATAGCTTTAAAAGGGCGGTCTTGGCAGAAGCGCGTATTCAGACCAAAAAAGAGAGAAAGAAAAAAAGAAGAGCCAATAAACAGAGCCAATTGCAAAACTCCCAACGCTGTCATTCCCGCGACGCTTCTGGGCGGGAAAACGAAGTTTAATGTTCATAATCCAGTTTTTAACTATTTGAAATCACTACTGTCCGGAAAAAGACAAAAACGGTCAAAATCTATCTGTAACCTGTTGAATATATTAATGACCATTTTCTAAAAAAATGAAGTCGAGGACACTGTAAAACTATTGTAAGTATATGTATTGTTGAAGTAATATTCGCAATATGTAAGTCTTAACCGGACACTATTGATTTGAAATCATGGATGCCCGACAAAAGCATTCGGGCATGACACGGAGTTTTGCAATTACCTCAACAGAATGGTGAATAAAACGCACTGCGGTGCAGAAAAGGAGGAAGTGGGAGATGCCGACAATTATCATCGAAGCCGATGAGGGCAGAACCGTTGAGCAAAAGAGGGGGCTGGTTAAGGACATCACCGAAGCCGTTTGTAAAAATTTCAAGGTTGACGCTCAGGCTGTTACTATTTTTCTGCACGAAGGGAAAAAGGAAAATCGCGGGAAAGCCGGGAAATTAGCCATCGATTTATAATCACAATCCTTGGGGATCCATTAATGAGCTGGAAGAAAAAACAGTTTTCTTCCGGGGGTGTCAAGGTCTGATGCTCTCGTCAAAAGTCGTCACACCGGTGAAAACCGGTGTCCAGTGTTTTTGTAACCCTTTAAAATCTCTGGATTCCGGTTTTCACCGGAATGACGATTCTTGGGCATTTTTGACTTTTGACGAGTTTGTCAAGGTCTGGGCAGTTTTGGACAAGAGCCGGAAGGAAGGATGAAACATGCCGCTTTTTAAAGTTGATCAGCAGAAATGTCTGCGGGACGGGCTCTGCGTTGCCGAGTGCCCGGCAAAAATTATTGAAATCCTTGGGAAAGACGGATTTCCCTCTCCTGTAGCCGGGGCCGAACGGTTTTGCATCGAATGCGGGCATTGTGTTGCCGTTTGTCCCCATGGGGCTCTGTCGCTCAAGACGATGTCCCCGCAAGCTTGCCTGCCCATACGGGAGGAACTGCTTTTAAGTCCGGAACAGTGCGAACATTTTTTGCGGTCGCGCAGGGCTATCCGCAGTTACAAAGACAAGCGGGCGCCACGCGAGCTCTTGCAGAAGTTGATCGAAATAGCTCGCTATGCACCCACGGCTCACAACAGCCAACCTGTCCACTGGCTGGTTATTGAAGACCCGAAAGAGGGAAGGCGTCTGGGAGGGCTGGTGGCGGAATGGATGCGCTCCCTGCTTGTGCAGAACGCCGAACTTGCCATTTCCATGAACATGGACAAGGTCGTGGCCGCCTGGGACAAGGGGATTGATCTAATCCTGCGGGGCGCGCCCCATCTGGCCGTGGCGCACGGCTTAGCGACCCTTCCCGCCTCCCAGTCATCCTGCGTCATCGCCCTGACTTATCTGGAGCTGGCCGCGCCTTCTTTCGGTATGGGAAGCTGCTGGGCCGGTTATTTTACCGCCGCGGCCACCTTCTACCCACCGCTGCAGGAAGCACTGGCCTTGCCGAAGAATCATCTGACTTACGGGGCGGTAATGATCGGGTATCCGCAGTACCGCTATCAGCGAATGCCCTCTCGCCACAAACCGGAAATAACCTGGCGATAAAAATAAGACAACTTTTCAACGCTATTCCCGGACAATTGGAAAAGGCATCGAGATCGTTATATAAAGAGCATTAAAAAAGCATTGACATGATATCATATTGTGCTATCATCTGCTCATGACTGGCAAGCACAGGGAAACCCTTGAAGCCATATTTGCCAACCCCGTCAATGGAAACATTGCCTGGTCAAGGATAGAGGCGTTGTTGGTTGCCGTGGGATGTACTGTGGTGGAGGGTTCCGGTTCTTCCGTTACTTTTGAGAAAAACGGAAAACGGGCCTACTTTCATCGTCCTCATCCTCAAAAAGATTCTTTGCGGTACCGGGTGACAGACGCCAGAAATTTTCTTGAATCTATCGGAGTAAAACTATGAACGCCATGCAGTACAAAGGATATGCTGCACGTATCGAGTACGACGCCCACGACCGGATATTTGTCGGTCATCTGGTCGGAGTGCGAGACATTGTGGGATTTCATGGGGAGTCGGTTGAAGAGCTTGAAACGGCATTCCATGAGGCAGTTGACAATTATCTTGCCGCTTGCGCCAAACTTGGCCAACAACCCAATAAACCGGTCTCCGGCAAGATATTGCTGCGCGTGCCGCCGGAAATTCATTCCGCAGCGATAATGGTGGCCGAAAGCGAGGGCAAAAGCCTGAACCAGTGGGCCGCTCATGTTTTGGCAGAGGCTGCGCACTGCTCTTAATCCAGGCGTAGGGTGCGTCGTAACACACTGCTCCCTTTGATCGGTGTGTTACGGTTGCCGCCGATCACCATGAGTTTCACTACAACTTAATACTGATATCTATTCTTGCTTTATGCAATGTCAGAATCTTACAAATTTTTCCTGCCCACCTTACATGTCGCACCCAAATCCGCACCTAAAATAAAAAAACGGCTTCTCCCGCAAATGTACGCACCAGTGCTTCCGTTATTTCCTTATCTGTTGGTTTGCCACCCTTTTCTTTGTAATCTTCCCATTGTGTTTCGGCTTTACAATATTTCCTGCATTCCCGGCCTAATGTAACGAGGTCGGTGGCACAATCTCCATCGCCTCATAAAGTTCGATCTGCTTCTTCGTTACTTCGCCCATGCGGAGTTCATGCTCCGGATACTCAAAGCATTCAATAACATCTATATCATCAAGAAGCTCCTGCATCGTGTACTTTTTGAAAAGACCCTTATCCTGCATCTTTTTTTTCAGATAAGATAGATATATCAAGGCTATAAACTCAACGAACAGCTTACCGTCCAGACTTTGATCAGAGGAAACCGCCGTACGATTTAAATTAAGACGCTCTTTCAGGTTTCCAAAGGCCTTCTCAACCAAGTCTTTGTTCCTGTAGATTTCCAAGGCTGTTATGGGATCCTTGACGTCATTGCTGAGCAGAACAAAGTATCCGTAATTCTTCCTCGCTTCCGCTATGGCCTCCTCTTTGGCCGTAGCCTTTGCTCCTCTGGCCGGAGTGCTCCTGGTATCAAAATATTTTACATACTGATTCTCGTGTTCCGGACAGGTTTTACTACTTTCCAGCTCAGTCTGAAGCTTGCCGAGCAGAAGGTTGAAGTTTTTCTCATCCTCCAAAGCTCTTTCACCGTTAAAATAAATGTGCATATACATCCGGCGTTTTCCCTGCAAGAGATCGCCTTTGTACGGCCGCTCCTGTGAATAATCCCAGTCTATTCTGGTGGAGTATGCGTACAGATCATGCTTCTGGCTGTAGTTTGTCCATGTTCGGATGGAATCCCGAACCTTATCCAACTCGGCCTTCACGAACTTCAATGATACCTTAACGGCAATAAGAAATTTCAGATGGTTTTTATACAGGTCATTGATGTTCGCCTCGCTGTAGAATCCCCTGTCCATGACCAGTTTGATCTTGTCGTACCCGAAGAAATCGATGTCCACCAGCAAATTTTTTACCGTCTTCACGTCGGGTATATTTCCCGCCAGCTTGCGGTAATAAAAAGGCAGGTTGGATTCTTCGCCGAACAGGAGCGCGAGATTAATCTGCGGCAGCGGGTCATGGTCTTTGTTCATGCCATATCTGACTTGGCTCAAGCATTGGGAATAGCTCGATATGGATGTCGTGTCGTAAGCCCAGTATTCATTTTCTACCCGACGTTTACCCTGTAGCCGGAAGAAACGAGCCTTGGCATCTTCGGTAATGGATGCGAACAACTCACTACTCCGCTGGGAAGGAATGTTCTTGCCATAAGGATGTTTATGCGTGGCTGACCATTTAGGAAAACGGCTCAACGGATTTTTATCCTCCATAATGAGGTAGTATGCCGTGGACAATATCTGCTTGTAAGTATCTGGAAAACACTTCTTTAAATCGGCTGTGACCCCAAGGTTATCGCCAATAGTATCAAAAAGATATGTTGCCCCGTAGAAGCTGTGGGCTACATTCATAATGGGAACGGGACCTCTTTTGGAGGAAGCAGCATGATTACCAGCGTCATCGGCAGGCATCCTTTTTCTGGTCGGAATAATTTCTTTGGTGTCGGGATCAACCTTCCCAAGGCATTTGCGTTTTGCGCGAGACTGTCGTTTTTCTTTATCCCAGTAGGATAGCGATTCATATGCATAAGTAATCCCCGTTTGCTTACTGGTTTGATATACAATCGCCGCCATAAAGCACTCCCCCCCTTCATCGTTACATCAGTAATAACGTGTAACGATGAAAAAGTCAAGGGAAAATGCTCTGAAATGTAAACATTTATTCGATTTTCTGGTGATTCATCGTTACATTACTCCGGAAATGCAGGATATACATCAGCGAGGGAAAAATGTCAATCGAATGGCACAAAACCCAATTCCCAGGTGTCAGATTCCGGGAAAATCCATCAAAGAAACATAATGGTAAGCCAGACCGCTATTTCACTATGCGCTACAAGCTTAATGGCATATTGAAGGAAGAGGGGTTAGGGTGGTCGTCTCAGGGGTGGAACGCTCAGAAGACATCCATAACGAGAAATGAATTAATTAAGGGTCAAAAAACAGGAGAAGGTACAGCCACACTGGCCGAAAAAAGAAGGATTGTCAAAGCAAAACAAGATGATGATGAAATACGAGCTGTTTTGGCGGCAAAAGAGAATGTTATATTTAAAGACTTTTTTGCGAACAATTATTTGCCGAATGCAAATATAAATAAAAGCCGCAAAGCTATTGACTGTGAAGAATGCCAGTGGCGACCTGGAATTGTATTAAAGCTGGCGGGACGAACATGGTGTGTGACGTAACTGAGTCTTCTTCCCTGGGAATAAATTTATAAATATTCTTCTTCGGTTTTCTTCGTTTTGTTCCCGC